>NZ_JAROKN010000017.1:0-55657 GCF_029455255.1 Arthrobacter vasquezii
GCTTCGGCCTGGCCGCCGGCCGCGCTCCGGGCAACGGATCCTCGACGCCGAGGGTGCGGTCGTAGCGGCGGCGTCGCTCCGGATCGGAAAGCAGCTCGTAGGCCACGGCCACTTCGTGGAACAGCTCAGCGTTTCCCCCCTGGTCAGGATGAGCCGTCCGGGCCGCTTTGCGGTAGCCGTCCTTGATCTGTTTCGCAGTGGCACTTCTGCTCACCCCGAGCACGGCGTAGTACGTGCGGTCGGGGGCTGCCATAGTGGCCTTTCGTGGCGAAGAAGGATCAGGAACGGTGTTCGCAGGTTCCGCGCTTGACTGTAAACGGTGTCGTTCCCTCCGGCAAATGGCCGGATAGCATCAGGTGCATGGCGGGCAATAACGAGGTACACAGCGGGTTGGACTGGTACGCAACCGGAAGCAAGCGCGAAGATCACAGCGGTCAGCGCTTCACGGACTGCGATTTCACCGAAATGCGCAGCGAGGGTTCCGTCTTCAGCGGTTGCGTTTTCCGCAATGTGAGGTTCAACGTGTCGACCCATGTCAACAGCGCATTCGACAATTGCCGGTTCGAACACTGCAACTTTTTCGATGCCACCTTCGAAAGCTGCAAGTTCACGGGCAGCGTCTTCACTGGGTCTTCCCTCAAGCCGATTCGGGTGGTTGGAGGCAACTGGTCGTTCGTCTCCTTAGCGGGGGCCGACCTGCAGCGCAGCGTCTTCTCCGACGCGAACTTCACGGAGGCCGACTTCACCCGAACGGACCTCCGGGACGCTGAGTTCCGAGATTGCCGCCTCACCAGCATCTCCTGGGGCGGCGCCCGTCTGAAAGGCACTGACCTCCGCGGGAGCACCCTCGAGGGGATCGATGCGGAGAACTTCAATGTCCGCGGCGCCGTCGTCGACGTCTCCCAGGCGCTCGCCGTTGCAGAGGCACACGGCGCGGTCATCCGTTGAAGCTTGTTGTTGCGCTCAGTCCATAGGCCTTCCGGGAGCCGGCGTGAGATGTGCTCGCTAAAGTAGGTGCCGGTGTTGTCAAGGGTTTTCTGAAATCCAGGAGGATCGCGGTCGTGCGGGAAGGGGGAGTTTCGATGGCATGGAGGGATCGGCCGCTTCTGAGGTATGCCGTTCTGTTCTTCCTTGCGCCGCTGCTCGCCGGATGCCGGATCGAGGTGCCCGTGAGGCCGGCCGAAAGCGGGTCAACCAGCCCGACGACGACGGCGCCTGCGCCCTCGGACGCCGTCTCCGGGAGTTCCTCGGAGTTGCCGCCGCTGACGCGGGCCGACATCGTCGGTAATGACATGACGTTTGACCGTGGCGGCTACATTGAAGAAGCTGACACGGTCGCCTTCTCGGACGGGTTGTCGAGAGTTCCGGGGTGGGTGCAAGAGAAATCATTGGTCAACGGCGAGTCTGTGTACATCAGCGACGCGGGGTGCACCGCGTCATTGCGATCCACACCGCCACAGGGCCCTCTGGTGGTCGCTGGTGATGACCAAGCCTCCACCGAGGCGCTGTTCCGGTTCCTGGACCCGAGCATCCTGCCGGAGTACCTCGTGACCACGAACTGGTTATGGGGAGCGTCGCCCGCGGAATCGACGGCATCGATCGAGTTCCTGACCTATGAGCAGGGCGCAGCCGGCGACGATCCCGCGAGTATCGTATCGCTGCGCCTCTTCGGGGCAACGGGGACTGGGTTGGCCTTTACCGTTTCGTGTCCGTCCGACAAGCAACTGGCTGCAGCCGTCGAAGAAGTACGCAGCGGCATCTCGGTGATTCCACCGCGTTAGCGATTGTCGGCGCGCATCCAGCGCCCGTACAGGGCAGAGTCGCACTCCAGCAATGACGCCAATGCCAACTGACGGAGCTCGGGGCTGCCAACGCCGGCGGCGATATGCGTGCCCTGGCCACCGGCCAGCAGCGGGCTGAGTGAGAGGCACAGTTCGTCAACCGCATCCTCAGCAAGGAAACCGCCGAAGATACTCGGCCCGCCTTCGCAGAGAATGCGGCCCAACCCTCGGTCGTTCAGCAGTGAAACGCACGTGCGCGCACTAACGCTCTCAGCACCCGCACTCACGACGTCGGCAACCTCCGACAGGGAACGCACGCGCTCCTTCTCCGCGGCCGCGGTCGTGATCAGGATGGGGCGGACCGGAGAGAGCCTGAACAGATCGCTGTCCGGCTCGATCCCCAGCGTTCCTGAAATGATCGCCAGAGCAGGATGGGCGGGCAGTCCCTGCTCAGTACGCCACCGGCTGTCCTCCTCGCTGACCAAAGGCCCTGCGTAACCCTCGGCGCGCACGGTCCCCGCACCCACCAGGATCACATCGCTGACCCGCCGGAGGAGACCGAACAGGCGTCGGTCGCCGTCATTGCCCAGTGGTGCGGAAACGCCCTGATGCGTCGCTGAACCGTCGAGGCTGGTGATGAAGTTGAACCGCACCCAGGGGCGCTCAGCAGGGTAACCGTACAGCTCGAGCAGGTCGTCGTCGGATCGGTCGGCTGCGCTGTGCGGCAGAAGTTGATTGATCAAGGCTGGTTGACATCTCCCATGTTGTGCCGGAGATAGGCCGGTTGACGCCAGCCCATCGCTGCTTCCACGACATTGATGGCGGAACGGGCCGCAGTTACGTTGTGCATTCTAAGGATTCGGGCTCCGCCAACGGCGCACATGACGGCGGCGGCAATGGATCCTTCGACTCGTTCCGGCTTGGGCAGGTTCAGCGTCTCCCCGATGAAATCCTTGTTCGACACTGCAGCGAGGGTGGGGTATCCGAGCCCAGCGATTTCGGCGAACCGGCGCGTGATATCGAGTGAATGCAGGGTGTTCTTGTTCAGGTCGTGGCCGGGGTCCACCAGAATGCGGTCTTCGCTGATGCCAAGCATGACAGCGAGCTCTACCTGCCGAACCAGGAAATCCGCCACCTCCGTCACCACATCCGTGTAGGCAGGCCGCCCAAGTACGGTGCGCGGCTCGGCGAGGCTGTGGGTGATGATCACGTGCGCGCCGGTCTCGGCAACCACCGCGGCGAGGTCCCGGTTACGCAGGCCGGTGGTGTCGTTGACGACGTTCGCGCCCGCCTTAATGGCTTGCTCCGCCACTTCCGGAAGGAAGGTATCGGCAGAGATAACGACGTCGGACGCGTCTCGAACTGCCTGAATCACCGGAATAATCCTGTCGGCTTCCTCAGCAGCCGGGATAGCCGGACCGGGGGCAAAGGGTGCGCCGCCGATATCCACCCAGTCGGCGCCGTCGGACACTGCCTGCAGGGAAGCATCGACTGCCGCCTGCAGTGCGAAGGTGCGTCCGCCGTCGTAAAAGGAATCAGGAGTGCGGTTGATGATCGCCATGAGCGCGATCTGGCGGTCGAAGTCCAGGACGCGCTGCCCGAACGTGTGCCTGGCATGCAGCAGGTGGGGAACGAACTGCGGTGAGCCGGGATGTACGGGGGTCTGTTCCACAGCTCATTTCTATCAGTCGTTCCTGACAGTCCAGTGCCTAGCCGTTGTTTCGGCAGGACAAACCCTCTATGCGCGGTTATTCGGGGCGTGTCCTGCCAACTCAACGGCGCCCGTTCGGCTTTGATGGCGCCCGACGGTAGAATTGACGGGTGCCCGTGTACCTCGATCACGCGGCGACCACGCCCCTCTCGGCGCCCGCGCTCGCCGCACTCACTACCGAACTCAGCCGTAGCGGCAACCCTTCATCGCTGCACGGCTCCGGTCGGCGTGCCCGCAGGGTTGTCGAGGATGCCCGCGAGACGCTGGCCCGGGCAGCCGGAGCGCACCCGTCCGAGGTCATTTTCACTTCCGGCGGTACAGAGGCCGACAACCTTGCTGTCAAGGGACTTTTCTGGGCCCGTCGTGACGCAGAACCGCAGCGGACCCGGATCCTTTGCAGCGCCGTCGAGCACCCTGCTGTCCAGGACACCGTCGAATGGCTCGAACGGCACGAGGGCGCCCGGGTCACCTGGCTTCCGGTGACAGCGGAAGGAATCGTCCGGTTGGACGCGCTCCAGCAGGAGCTCGACGGCGGCGCGGAGGACATTGCGCTGGTCACTGTCATGTGGGCGAACAACGAGGTGGGTGCGCTGCAGCCAATCGCCAAAATTACAGCAGCCGCGGCAGCTCACGGCATTCCGGTCCACTCGGACGCGGTTCAGGCGTTCGGCTCGGTGCCGGTTTCCTTCGCCGAATCTGGGCTGGCCACCATGGCCGTCAGCGGGCACAAAATCGGCGGTCCGGTAGGTGTGGGAGCGTTGTTCGTCGGCCGGTCGGTGAAGCTCACTCCCGTCCAGCACGGCGGCGGACAGGAGCGGGACATCCGCTCCGGCACCCTGGATACCGCCGGGATCGCGGCGTTCGCAGCAGCAGCCGACGACGCCGTCACGCACCTTCCCGGGGAATCCGTACGGCTGGCGGAACTGCGTGACCGGCTGATTGCCGGCGTCGAACGGGTTGTGCCTGAGGCCATCCTCCGGGGGCCGGCACGTGAACGGTTGCCGGGCAACGCCCATTTCACCTTTCCAGGGTGCGAGGGTGACTCGCTGCTCTTCCTGCTGGACGTGGCCGGAGTGGAATCCTCCACCGGATCGGCGTGCACCGCCGGAGTCCCGCGGCCCTCACACGTGCTGCTGGCCATGGGATTGAGCGAAACCGAGGCCCGCGGTGCACAGCGTTTCAGCCTCGGGCATACATCAACGCCGGAAGACGTTGACGCCTTGGTGGCCGCGCTGCCGGAAGCGTACCAACGCGCACGCAAGGCAGGCATGTCAGGGCACGCATCATCAATTCAGACCGCAGGAACAGGCTTCAGTTAGGGAGAGCGCACAACAATGAAGGTACTCGCAGCGATGAGCGGCGGCGTCGATTCGGCCGTTGCGGCCGCCCGCGCGGTGGAGGCGGGACACGATGTGGTGGGCGTCCACCTTGCTCTCTCACGCATGCCCGGGACCCTGCGCACCGGCAGCCGCGGATGCTGCACCATCGAGGACAGCCGCGATGCCTGGCGTGCCTGCGACATCCTGGGCATCCCGTACTACGTGTGGGACTTTTCCGAGCGGTTCAAGGAAGACGTCGTGGACGACTTCATCGCCGAGTACGCCGCCGGGCGTACACCGAATCCCTGCATGCGGTGCAACGAGCGGATCAAGTTCGCGGCTCTGCTTGAGAAGGCGCTGGCCCTCGGCTTCGATGCGGTGTGCACCGGCCACTACGCGAAGGTCACCGAGAACGCCGACGGCAGCCGCGAACTGCACCGGGCCGCCGACTGGGCCAAGGACCAGTCGTATGTGCTGGGCGTGCTCACGCACGAACAGCTGAAGCATTCCATGTTCCCGCTCGCTGAAACGCCGTCAAAGGCTGAAGTCCGGGCAGAGGCTGAGCGTCGCGGTCTGTCCGTCGCCAACAAGCCGGACAGTCACGACATCTGCTTCATTCCCGACGGCGACACCCGCGGCTGGCTGGAGGAGCGGATTGAGCTCAGCGAAGGCAACATCGTGGACGTGGAGGGCGAAACCATCGGAACCCACCCCGGCGCCAACGCATTTACTGTCGGCCAGCGGAAGGGTCTCAAGCTCGGACGGCCGGCTCCCGATGGCAAGCCCCGGTTTGTTTTGGAGATCCGTCCGAAGGAAAACACAGTGGTGGTCGGGCCCGAGCGCATGCTCGCCGTCGACCAGCTGCGCGGTATCAAGGTGTCGTGGGCAGGGCTGCCGATCCCCGCCGTCGAAAGCGGTGAGGAATTCGACTGCATGGCCCAGGTACGTGCACACGGTGATCCCGTCGACGCGCGTGCGCAGGTGGAGTACGACGACGACGGCCGCCAGAGTCTCGTGGTTCGGCTCACTGAACCGATGCGCGGTGTCGCGCCCGGGCAGACGGTCGTCATCTATCAGGGAACCCGCGTGTTGGGGCAGGCGACGCTGGATTCGGCCCGTTCGCTCGAGCGCCCTGACCTTGCTGCGGCGCGCTGAGAACGGGCACTGCGCAGACATAATGCGCTGTGCGTCTGCGCGGTCTGCTTAACTGGAACCATGACTGAGAAGATTCGGCGCTTCGACCCTTCCGCGAGCTCACTCGCCGGCGAGGTGAATCCCGCCGTTATGGAGGAACTGCTCTCAGTTCGGGGCAGCATCGACAACATCGACGCCACACTTGTGTATTTGCTGGCTGAACGGTTCAAGGCAACGCAGCGTGTGGGTCACCTGAAGGCCGAGCACAAGCTCCCGCCGGCGGATCCAGCTCGCGAGGCAGCCCAGATCTCCCGGCTGCGCGCACTGGCGGAGGAAGCCCATCTCGATCCGGCGTTTGCGGAGAAGTTCCTGAACTTCATCATCTCCGAGGTTATCCGCCACCACCAGGATATTTCCCAGAACCACTCGCTCCGCGATGAATAATCCCGCAGGGGCGCCTGAAGCAGGGGCACGTGAAGCAGCGGCGCCTGAAACCAGCGCCGTGACATTCACGGCGCTCGGATCCTGGCCCGGCCAGGACCCGGTCGAAGCACAACGGATAATCCGGGGCGAGCTCGGCAGCCCCAATCTGCCGTTCCTTCCCTCCCTACCGGACCGCGGGGTCGGTAGTGACGAGATCGGCCGGACCGCAGCGCTGCTCGCCGACCTCCCCGTGGACCTCCAGCCGCATGGCTGGAGGCTGGTCGACCGCCCGGGAAAGGACCTGCGGCGGGCGGTATCCGCGCTGTCCACGGATCTTGACGTTCTTGCCGATCTGGTGGGGGCTGAGGAGCGTCCCGCGAGCTCGCTCAAAGTTCACTGTCACGGGCCTTTGTCACTTGCTGCAAACCTTCACCTCCATCATGGCGAGCGTGCCCTGCTCGACCACGGAGCCCGGCGCGACATCCGGGATGCGCTCATTGACGGAGTCGCATCGCTTCTGCGGCGCGCTGCCATTGCGAGCCCGGGCGCCCAGCTCACACTGCAACTGGATGAACCGCAGATCGACGGAGTCCTCGTCGGCACCATACCGACCGCCAGCGGCTACCGTACGCTGCGCGCCGTTCCGGAGCACGAAGCAGTCGAAGCCTGGAACCTCCTGGCGGAAGGAGCACGCAAAGCCGGTGCTGCCGCCGTCGTGCTCTCCTTCAGGACGGGAGGGCAGGTTTCACTGCTTGAGCGCGTGCCCGGTGTAGGTATCGCCGTTCCCCTCGACGGACTGTCACACAGCGAATGGGAGGCGCTGGCGGAACTGATCGAAGCCGGCCGAACGCTGTGGGCGGGAGTCCGGGTTCCCCGCGGCAAACCTGCGCGGGTGCAGGACACTGCAGATGCCCTTCTGCGTCCCTGGCGCGGACTCGGGCTGGCCCTGGGATCACTGGCCTCGACCCGCCTGACGCCCGCGGGTGCATTGGCAGAAGAGGGACCGGCTCATGCCCGCAAGGTACTGGCGCACCTGAATCAGAGTGCTGACGCGCTGAACCAGGCGATCGCCGACGCCTGAGACGCTTTTTTCGCTGTGCTTCCGCCGTGCGCAGCGCGTTTACGTCCGAAGTTCCCAGCGAGCCGGCGCCACGTCAGGCGGCAGGCCGCCGTCGTATTCGGTGAGCTCATAGGTGAACCATCCCGCGTACACGAGAACCGGCCCGAGTTGCCGGTGCAGCACGTTGGTCTTGATGCGGAACCGGTGCTCGTCGTTATCCCACCACTGCTCCATGTACGCCTGGGCGCCGACGGCGTCGGGCAGCGGAAGCCTGAGCCCGGCGAACAGGCGGGTGGCTGAGGAAACCATCCGCATGCGGCCGCTGCCCGTGACCTCGCAGGTGAGGGCGGTGGCCATACGCCGATGGGCTCCGAGGTAATCGACCAGCCGGCCATCGGCCCACGAGGTGGTGTCCTCGAATACCCGAGACACCTTACTGAAGGAAAGATCTCGGCGGGCGGTCAGTGAAGGCCTACCGAACGGATCCCGATGGGCCCAGTTCCGCACAGTGAAGTCCACGTTGTTCTCGTACTCCGGGAAGAACGAGTTCTCTTTTGCTGCCAGTGCGAAAAACGGTCGGACGAGTGGGGCAGGGCTTCCTGCCACGTCGAACGTACCGTGTCCGGTTCCGTACACTCTCGAGTCTTCATGGAGGCTGAAGTACTCCTGAAGCTCGGGTTGCAGTCGGCTGAACCCGGCGCCGAGGGCTTGCTGATAGATCGAGGACGTCATAGTCATCTCCTTTGTATGGGCCAGTCCGGCGTGATACTGGCCGTGGATCGAGCACGGGCGGGCAGGCCCGCGCGGGCGTTCCTTACCTGGCGGCGAGCGGCGTCGGAGCAGTCGAAGACTCCTCCCGCCGGATCGATGGTCACAGGCGTCCGGCCGCCTTCAGCCGGATATAGAGGTCCGCGAGTTTTGACGGGAGTTCGTGCGGGGATTCGTCCACAACTTCCGCCCCGAGCTGGCGGAGCCGTTCCTTGATGGCAGCGCGGTCCAGCAGCGCGCGTTCAGCGGCTGCGGCGCGGTATGTTTCCGCTGCAGTGCCGCGCTGGGAACGCAACTCGTCGAGATGCGGGTCCCGGACTGAGGCAATCACCACCACATGCTGGGAGGTCAGTGCGGGCAACATCGGAAGGAGGCCTTCCTCGACGGCGCCGGAATCGAGCGCTGTGAGGAGCACCACCAGGCTGCGGTGCGCCGAAATCGAACGAACCTGCGCAGGAATCTGCGAAAAATCGGCTTCGATCAGCTCAGACTCGAGCGGAGCCATCGCCGTGACCAGGGACTCGAGCAGATTCCCTTTCGCTCCGGACTGCACGCGGGCACGCGGGCGCCGGTCAAAGGCGATGAAATCGACGCGGTCGCCGCCGCGCTGTGCCAGCACTGCGAGGAGGAGGGATGCCTCGATCCCGGTGTCCAGGCGGGGCTCATCCTCGATCCGGGCCGCTGAGGTGCGTGAAGTGTCCAGCACAAGAACTACTCTTCGGTCTCGTTCCGGTCTCCAGGTCCGCACTACGGTGTCGCGCCGTCGTGCGGACGCTCGCCAATCGATTGATCGGACGTCATCTCCGCGGACATAGTCCCGGAGAGAATCGAACTCGGTCCCTGCCCCACGTATTTGAACTGCGGCGCGGCCATCAAGTTCACGCAGGCGCCTCAGCTTCGACGGCAGGAGGCGCTTGGAATGGAAGGGCGGCAGCACCCGCAGGGTGCCCGGCGCCTGGATGGTGACCTGCCGGGCGGCGAGTCCAAGCGGACCTGCACTGCGAATGGTCACGTGGTGTACCGACAGGTCACCCCGGCGACGCGGAGCCAGCTGGACGGAAAGATTGCGACCTTCGCCCGAAGGAACACTCAGACGGTGGACCGGATTCCGGGCTCCAGCGGACGGTTGCCAGCCCTCCCGTATCCATCCCCGGAAAGTCCGCGTGGCATGGTTACGCACAGTGAGGGTACTGACTGTCTCCTCGCTCAGGCGGACGGTGCCCGGCAGCTTTCGCTGAACGCCGATAGCCCGCGGGGAAGCAGCGAAAGCGAGGTCCACAGCGCAGCCGAGGACTAGGAGCGCAACCCACAGCGCGATCGATACGGCGCCTGGATAGAGAAGCACGGGGATAACTCCGAGAAGCGCCAGGACAACGAGGCGAGCAGTGATGCTCATGCTGACCCCACATCTACCTCGGCACGGGCACGGTGCTGAGGATATTGGCCAGAACGCTGTCCACGCTGACCCCGTCCATCTGCGCTTCGGGGCGCAGCGCGACCCTGTGCCGCAGGGCGGGGAGCGCCAGCGCCTTGACGTCATCCGGTGTGACGAAGTCGCGGCCGGAAAGCCAGGCCCAGGCACGGGAAGTGTTCAACAGCGCAGTGGCGCCGCGTGGAGAGACACCGAGCTGGAACGACGGCGCGGAGCGCGTTGCGCGCACCACGTCGACGATGTAGCTCAGCACCTCAGGAGCAACACCAACCCGCTGTACAGCGTGCCTGGCGGCGGCGAGGTCCGCTTCTCCTGCAACTGCCCTCACGCCGGCGGCTGCCAGATCCCGTGGGTCAAACCCTGCACTGTGCCGCCGGATCACCTCAATTTCATCGTCCCGCTCGGGCAGTGGGAGGGTCAGCTTGAGAAGAAAGCGATCGAGCTGCGCTTCGGGCAGCGGATAGGTTCCCTCATACTCAACAGGGTTCTGCGTGGCGGCGACGATGAACGGTTCCGGCAGGGGGCGGGTTACGCCATCCACAGACACCTGCCGCTCCTCCATGGCCTCCAGCAGGGAAGCCTGTGTTTTGGGTGGCGTGCGGTTGATTTCATCGGCAAGGAGGATGTTGGTGAAGACAGGACCCTCGCGAAAAGTGAACTCGGCCGTTCTGGATTCGAAGATGAGCGAGCCCGTCACGTCGCCGGGCATGAGGTCGGGCGTGAACTGGACCCTCTTCGTGTCAAGGCTGAGCGCGGCTGAGACGCTGCGTACCAACAGCGTCTTGGCGACTCCGGGCACCCCTTCAAGGAGGACATGCCCCTTCGCGAGCAGTGCGATCAGCATCCCGGTTACCGCAGCATCCTGACCGACCACCGCCTTCGCAACCTCCTCACGCACAGCGACAAGCGCGTGGCGCGAAGGATCCGCCGTGGCCGTACCCTGCCCGCCAGTGGCAGTGCGGCGGGACGCTGAATCCTGCTCCTGGTGATCGACGGGCAGTGCCGGTTGGTGCGGGTATTGCTGATTCATGAACGACGAATCTCCTGTTCGAGTTTGTCCAGTTCCTGGCTCCACTGCACCAGTTGTGCATCGGAGTGCGGCAGCTGAGAGTTAAGCAGGGAGTCAAGTTTCGCGGGATCCCTGCCAGTTTTAGAGGCGGCGGCCGCCACAACGGTTGTCCGCGGGTAAGCGGGCGGTATGCGCAGTGCCGCCGCGAGTCGTGCCAACGTCGCGGCGCGCAACGTTTCGGCGGCGTGTTGCACCGCTCCTGCATCCTGATAGAGGCGTGCCCTGCCTGCGGCGGTTTCAGCCGACCGGACGACGACGGGAAGCGGCTCGGTGACGAGGGGGCCCAGACGGCGCCCCCTCCAGAAAATAGCGAGCAGGGCGGTGATCAGCAGCCAGAGCATCAGCGGGTTGACGAAGTCGGGCAGCAGGGCCAGCGGATCAGCCGGTCCGGCGGTGACCGCCAGGTCATCCTGCGTGGGTTGGTACCAGACGAGCGTCTCCGTGCTGCCGAGTACCCTCAGCGTGAGTGCGGCGTTGCCTTGTTCGTCAATGCGGCCGTTGCTGATGATCCCGCCGTTACCCAGGACGCCGATTTCTCCGTCGGCAGTGGTCACAAAAGTTCCGGCGGTGTTGCCGCCTTCCTCTCCTGGAAGCGGGAAACAGGTGACCGCGCCGCGGTAGGAAAAGCCTCCGGGGCTCACTGAGCCGGCTGCCGTCGCAGCCGCGTTGGAGCAGTTCGCCGGCAGCGGGTCTGTGATGTCAGCCGGAATAACTCCAGCGGACCGTACGCCGTCGGCCAGCTCGGTCAGAATGGTGAGGCCTGGCTCGATCAGCACGGTCCGGTCAGCGAGAGTGCCGCCGAGTGACTCCAATTGCTCCGAGGTGAGCCAGGATTGGGGATCGTGTAACAGCAGAGTGTCATCGGATCCCCGCAGTGCGTCAATGGCGTCTTCAAGCGACTCCGCACGGATGACCTCGACGCCGCCGCGCTCCAGTACTTCCGCGGCGGCCCGGGCCCCACCCGGTGCGGCGTTTTCGGGAGACAGCGGATTCTGCTCCCCGAACCCGGCAGCGATGGCTCCAATGAGAACAGTGACCAGGAGGAGGGCGCCCAGGATCAACCAACCGCGAGCCTGTTTGAGCGTTCCGAAGAAGGTTGAACCCACGCTCTGCCCGTCGCCCACTATTTCGGCGCTGGTTCTCTCTTTGTTGGCCCCGCCCGGTGGATGTCTCGTCTCCGTTGTGGCGCTCATACCGGTGCCGTCCACTGCTTGGCGTTGGCCTCGCGGCGGGGCTGGGTCCGCTGCAGTTCCTGATCGAGGTCCACTGCCCTCTCGTAGTCCGTCCGGTCTGCGGGCCGGGCACCGTAGTGAACTTCGTTGAAGCGCAGAGCGAGCCAATCGAGGTCCTCTGCCTGCGTGGCGAAAAGGTCCTGCAGCAGTCGGGCAACCTCAACGGCCGTGCGCCCTGCCTGCTCATCGAGGATCACGCGTTCCTCCGCGGCCCGGGTGATGGCCCGGAAACGCTCAGTGAGAGCCTCATCCCAGTTCCCTGCCCGGGCGGCAGAATCTGCATAGTCCCGATGCGCCTGGGCAGCAAGCCGGGATTGTTCCTGGAAGACTGTTGCGTCAACGCGCTTCCGTGCGTTGAGGCGCGGTTTCACCAGCAGTACGGCCGCGATGATGACGACGACGGCGCCCACTGCCAGCAGGATGGTCCCCAGTCCGGCATCGACGCTCCTGATCTGGCTCAGGACTTCGCCGAGCCAGGTGAGGAAAGCCGTCCAGGCGCGTTCGAGGATCGATGGCTCGGCCTCCTGGTAGATGCCCTTCGCCAGTTCCTCCCGCAGCAGTTGTCGGGCCTCTTCGGCGTCCAGCTGTTCGGGCACGACGAAAGGGAGCAGCGCTCCCGCTTGTTCGGCCGGCATGCAGCCTAGACCTCTGGCCGGTCGTGCGGGCTCTGCGGCCCGGGGTGTCCGAACCCTTCCCGGGGTGACTGACCGGGAATGGGGGAGTACGTACCCTGCGCGCGCGCCTCATTCTCCCGCAGGAGGACGATATCGAATCCCTCGCGCCGGATTCGAAGGTCGACATAGAGCAGAGCGGTGACGCCGGCCTGGAATGCGAAGCCAATGGCCGTGAAAACCGCTGTCACGGCCTGAACGATCAGGAGCACGGGCAGTGATTCGAGCAACGCTGCTTCGGTTGAGGCGGGCGCCGACGTGAATGATCCAAAGCCGAAAGCCAGGAATGAGACGGGCGCCGCAACGACCTGCGTGATGATCGAGACGATGATCGATGTCAGTACCAGGATGCCGAAGGTCCGCCACCAGTTCCCGGTGGTGAGGGTCCATGACCGGCGAAGCGCCGCGATGGGCCCGACGCCCTCGAGCATAAGCGCCGCGGGGGCCATGATCCACTTGATATTGAGCCAGACGGCAACGGCAACGGCGGCCAGTACACCGACCACGACAATTGCTATTGCCGCGTCCTCAAGGGCCAGTGACAGGCCGACAAGAATAACCACGAGTACGCCAACGGAGACGGTCCAGAGAAGGAAGAGCATTGCCCCGAGCCCTATGAGCGGGAGGATTCTGCGCCCGGCGAGCTTCCACAGCTCGGCGAATCCAGTGCGCTCATCGAGGACGGCGCGGGCGATCGGAATGATCAGCACGCCCTGGAGAATGAGAACGCCCACCGAAGTCAGCAGAATGAGGACGGAACCGACGGAGAGAGCTGACGCTACAAGCCCGGTGACCTCCGCCGACGAGGCGGAGATGGGGTCGAAGGTAGCGAGGGACCCGGTGAGTCCGATCGTGAGCAGAACAGTAAGGACAGCGACGATTACCTGAAACAGGATGGCCGTTCCGAAGGTGGAGAGCGGGTTGCGGCGGCAAGCCTGGAAGGCGCCGTCCAGGATCTCGCCCAAACCGAGCGGACGAAGCGGAATGATTCCGGGTTTCGGCGGAACCTGATACCCGTGGAACTGGCCGGGCGGGGGAACGGGCCATCCGGGGTTCCCGTGTGGCGCTGCCTGCTCCGAGGGCCAAGCCTGGTTCTGCCCCCACGTCGGTTGCTGGTTCTGACCCCACGGTGCTGGTCCGGAAGGGGACTGCCATGGGCGGTCCTCAGGTTGGTCTTCCGGAACGTTTCCGCTCATCCCTATCCCCTTACACCGGTCTGTTGGTCACTGCGCCCGTACAGGAGCCGTTTACACGCGACCTCTTATGCGCAGCCTCTGATTGCCCCTACACCGAGAACTATAGTTACCGGAACTGACGTTTCCGGCGTCGAACCGATGCGGTGCAGGCGGCCGGGTTCCATTGTTCTGCATCGGACCGGCTTTCCCTCGTACTTTTCGCGAATTTGCCCGCAAATCGTCCTCTAGGATGACAAAGGCGGGCAAGCCGCGGGTGCGGGATGCGCGCCAATGCGACATTGGTGGGGGCAATGGGACAATATGGGATTATGAAGGCACGCATTTTGGTCATAGACGACGACGAAGCACTGGCTGAGATGATCGGCATTGTTCTGCGGAACGATGGCTTCGATCCGGTGTTTTGCGCCGATGGTGCGCAGGCGGTTGATGTCTTCAGGAGTACCAAACCCGATCTCGTCCTTCTGGACCTCATGCTTCCGGGGATCGACGGGATCGAAGTTTGTAGGCAGATCCGCAACGAATCAGACCTTCCCATTGTCATGCTCACCGCCAAATCGGACACGTCCGACGTCGTTCGCGGACTGGAGTCCGGCGCGGACGATTACGTACCGAAGCCCTTCAAACCGGCCGAGCTGGTTGCACGGGTCCGCGCCCGCCTGCGGCCCGGAGATCAGAAAGCACCCGAAACACTGCGCATCGGCGAGGTCAGTATCGATGTCGCGGGACACTCGGTCACCAGGGCGGGGGAGCCGATCTCCCTGACGCCGCTTGAATTCGATCTACTCGTTGCACTGGCGCGCAAACCCTGGCAGGTCTTCACGCGGGAGCTCCTGCTGGAGCAAGTGTGGGGATACCGGCACGCAGCGGACACCCGGCTCGTTAATGTCCATGTACAGCGGCTTCGATCCAAGATCGAAAGGGATCCTGAGGCCCCGGAAATCGTACTGACCGTTCGCGGCGTCGGATATAAGGCGGGACAAGCGTAATTTGGAATGGCGTGTAGCCCAATCCCTCAGCTCGGCGTCAAGTGGTGCCGCGCGGGGATGGGGATGGATTCAGTCCATCATGGCGCAAACCGCAAGGCGCTGGCGGCAGTCACTGCTGTTCAGGACCGTGACCTCCACCCTGGTGCTCACCGCCGTCGCGCTGGTGGCCGTTGGAGCGTTCCTCTCCAGCCAGATTGCGAACGGCCTCTACCAGGAGAGGTTGGAGCAGTTCAAGGCTGAGGCAAGCGCCGGCCTGAGCGAGGTCAAGCAGATTTTCGCACAGACCTCGGTCACTGACCGTGAGTCGACCGCGCAGCTCGTCCGCGACACGCTCCCCAGCCTCGAGGGCGGTGGCGCTGACGCTCCCCGGCAGTATTCGCTCAAGAGCGTTCCCAATCAGGAAGGCCCTATCTTCGTTTCGCCGTTGGCAAGTTCGAATCTTGTGGAGTCCTCCGCTATCCCTGAAGAGCTCGCGGAAGCCGTCCAGAACGGTGACGCCCAATACTGGTCGCCGATCACCCTCGCGACGTCCGCCTCGGGCACCGAGTTCGACGTGCCGGGTATCGCTTTCGGAACCAAGGTCACTCTTCCTCCGGATCAGACGGAATACTCGCTGTATCTGATTTACGACCTCTCCTCCATGCAGGCCACCCTTGATTACATCCACGGGGTCACGTGGATCGGTGGAACCCTCTTGCTGGTAACCATCGGCGCGATCGTCTGGCTCGTCACCAGAAGCGTGGTCGGGCCGGTCAGCCACGCTGCGCTGGTGTCCGAGAAGCTGGCAGCGGGTCAGCTGGAGGAGCGCATGGAGACCCAGGGCGAGGATGAGGTAGCCCGGCTTGGAGCCTCCTTCAATCACATGGCAGCCAGCCTGCAGGACCAGATCACCCAGCTGGCCCAGCTCTCCCAGATGCAGCAGCGGTTTGTATCGGACGTATCGCATGAGCTACGGACTCCCTTGACCACCGTTCGCATGGCCGCCGAGGTCCTCCACGAGGCGCGGGAGGACTTTGATCCGGTCAACCGGCGCTCGGCCGAAATCCTGTACAACCAGGTGGAACGCTTCCAATCGCTGCTCGCAGACCTCCTTGAAGTTTCACGCTTCGACGCGGGGGTGGCTGTGCTGGACGCTGAGGCCACTGATATCTTCCAGCTCGTCCACCACGTCATTGATGGAGCACGCCCGCTCGCCGAGAGCCATAAGTCTGAGATCACTGTGATCTCGAATGAAACGAAGTGCGTCGTAGACGCGGACCCTCGACGCATCGACCGCATCTTGCGCAACCTCGTTGTCAACGCCCTCGAGCATGGCGAAGGGAAGCCCATCAATATCTACATAGCATCGAACCCGGATGCCGTGGCAGTGGCAGTAAGGGACCACGGAATCGGCATGACTCCGCTCGACGCTGCGCGGGTGTTCGACCGCTTCTGGCGTGCGGACCCCGCACGGGCCCGCACTACAGGCGGAAGCGGTCTGGGGCTGTCGATCGCAACTGAGGATGCGCGGCTGCACGGCGCCTGGCTTCAGGCCTGGGGATCTCCGGGGGAGGGCTCCTGCTTCCGTCTTACCCTGCCCAAGCGGCGGGACTCGGTGCTGAAGGTTTCGCCATTGCCGCTACCCCCGCGGCAGGCTGCGCTCCCACCAGGTCCGGCGGCATCTCCGACGACACCGGACGCCGTTCCTACCCTTCATGGCGCGGGCGGGAGCGAGCTATGAACGCGTGGCCCCGCTTGCAGCGAGTCAGCATACTGATCCTGCTCATCTCGCTGCTCAGTGCGTGTTCGTCCATCCCCAAAGCAGGGCCGATCGGCACAATCGAGGCTACGGCCGAGGATGAGTTGGGTCCTCGCTTTGTCAACGATCCGCCACCGCCCCGAGAGGGTGCAAGCGCGGCTGCGATACTCGACGGTTTTCTTTTTGCCGGCATCGGCGTCTCCGACAACTACAGTGTGGCGCGGTCTTTTCTCACTCCCGCCCTGGCAGAGACATGGGAGCCCGAAGAGGAAATTACCATTTACCGGTCGGACTTCAAGATCAGTTCTACGCCGACCGAAGGTGAACTGCAGCTTCAGCTCGAGGTGGCCGCCTATATCGATGGATCGGGTATCCGTCGCAATGTGGCAGCGGGAACCACGGAATCGATCACCGTCCAATTGGAACAGGTTCAGGGTCAGTGGCGCGTCGCGGAGATACCGAGCGGGATCATGATTTCCGCCGCGGACGCCGAGGCGTTCCTGCAACCGCATGAGCTGTACTTCTACAGCAGTAGTTATCAGTATTGGGTTCCCGATGTCCGGTGGTTCGTGAACCGCCAGGGTATTGCGACCAACATCGTGCAGTCGCTCATCGACGGACCGGCGCCGTATCTGCAGGGCGCAGTGACCAGCGCATTCCCCGAAAACGCAGCACTGGCTGTGGAATCGGTACCGATTGAATCCGGCACCGCAACCATCGACTTCACCCAGGACATCCTGACGGCTGCCGACAATCTGCGGCGTCAACAGATGGAACAGCAGTTGAGGGTCACCCTCACCGGCCTTAATACAGTCAATTCGGTGGAACTTAGGGCAGGGCAACCCATCGACATCGATATTGATCCAGACCTGGTTCTTCCCAAGCAGGACCCGGCTGTGCCGAGCCAACAGATAGTGATCAGCGATAACGAGCTTGCCTTCTTCCAGGGCGGTCAGCTCACGACGGAGGACGGCGTCCCCTCCGTCTCGGAGTTCGACCCGGTTGATCCCGCCATGTCCTATGACACGAGGAATTTCGCCTTTCTCAACGGTGACCGGACGGAACTCATGGCGACCGGCCTCGAGCAGAATGTCCGGACGGTCGTTACCGGGTCAAACCTCACCCACCCCAGCTATGATCCTGCCAACTGGATCTGGACGGCCGGAAGCGCGGGAGGGCGGTCCTATGTCCGCGCCGTTCCGCCGGGCGGAAGCGCCGGCAACGCCATCGAGGTTCTCACCGCTTGGCTGGGTAACCGCACGATCAGCGAGATCCGCATCTCGCGCGACGGCGCGAGGGCGCTCATCGTGGCGCAGCAATCGGGTAAGAGTCAATTGCTGTTGTCCGGTGTGAGCAGGAGTGAGGACGGAGTGCCCCAGGCGTTGAGCGATCCCATCTCCCTCAACCCCACCGGAGCCATAGACACAGCGAAATGGGTAACGGAAACTTCCGTCGTCGTCGCTGATACCGCCAACGAGGGGGCGGTGACCGCCACCTTGATTCCTTTTGCAGCCAACATCGATGAATACTCTCCGCTCGAAGGGCTTGAACACCTGAGCGCGGGCACAGGAAGCACCAACGTGTTCGCTGAAAGCGGCACCAGTATCTTCGGCGTCGTCGGTAATGCCTGGACAGACCAGGGCGTCGTAGCGCGGGACCCGTCGTTCGCAGGCTGATCGCCCTTTTCGTTGCGTTATCCACAGGCCCGTCTAATAAAGCAACCTGACCGCCTGGTCCATGGCACGGTGTAGCAATGTGGCGAGAAGATATTGCGCGCAGCCTTGACCGAATGAGACTGCATCCCGGTTGGAACAGGGTCGTGGGTGCGTTGCGGGAGTTCTGGTCCCTGATCTTTCCGACAGAGTGCGTGGTCTGCGAGCGCCCTGACAGCTCTCTCTGTCCCGATTGCGCGGCGTTTCTGCGACGCGCAACCGTACGGCCTTTTCGGGCTGACCAGGGCGCGGAGGGCCTGCCCGAATCCGAAGGCGCGCAGACGGCGGTTGCAGCGGGCGGAGCTGACAGCTTCTCGCCGCTTCCGGTCATTGCGGCCGGGCCGTACGCCAAAGCGGTGTCCGCAGTCCTGCTCGCTTTCAAGAATCACGGTCACACCGACATTGCCCGGTGGCTGCAGGCCGCCCTCGCCGGAGCGCTGCACGAGGCCAGATGGACGCTTTGCCCTGATTCGCCGGAAGTGCTGCTGGTCCCGGTTCCAGCGCGCGCAGCGTCGATCCGGCGTCGCGGTTATGATCCGCTGACCCTGCTGCTTGATGCACTCTCCAGGCGCCGCGAGTTGCCGGCAGGAACCACCATCGCTCCCGCGGTACGCATCAGTATTCGACCGGCACTACTGTGGACGCGGATCTCAGGCGGCCTGTCACAGAAGGCCCTCGGCAAACGGGGCCGGCGACAAAACCTCCTCGGCAGTATGGAAGCTGCGCCCGCAACGCGGAACGTCGGAATCGCCCGGCCCTGCATCGTTGTGGACGATGTTCTGACAACAGGAGCCACCATCGCCGAAACCGTGCGCGTGCTGCGCGCCTCCGGCGCGGTGGTGGCAGGCGCCGTCGTTATCGCGGCCACGCCGGCCCCGAGCGGGAAGGATGCAACGACGACGGCGGTCCTCCCAGCGGTCTCGAAGGTACCTCCCAGCGAACCCGCCGAAAAAAACCGGTGCGTAGGGGTGAATTCAAACAACGGGTGAACTACCGTGAAGTATGGGTATCACAACGAAGACAGTTACCCATCGACAGCGGCTGGAAGGAGCGGATCCTCGGCCGCTGTTGTGTCACCTGAGCGATTTTGGAGGGCACTATGGAATTCATGATCAACGGACGAAACCTCGCTGTTTCTGACCGGTTCCGGGAATATGCGGAAGAGAAGATCGACAAAATCGAACAACTGGGGGACAAGGTCCAGAGGCTGGACGCGAAGGTAACGAAGGAGCCGAACGCGCGCCAGGCAGACAGCGCACTCACCGTGGAGCTCACCGTGATGCAAAAGGGTCCTGTGATCAGGGCCGAGGCGTCGGCAGCGGACAAGTTCGCAGCCTTCGATCTGGCGTACAGCAAGCTGCTGGAGAGACTGCGCAGGGCCAGGGACCGGCGCAAGGTGCACCATGGAAGGCACACACCCGTCGCAGTCCGGGAAGCGACTGCCACCCTTGAACCCGCCAGCACGGAACAACCGATCTACGCGGCTTCTTCCAACCACACGGGCAGCGATCCAGCTCAAGCAGCTGATCAGACCGGGTACGAGGTTGAAAGCGACATCCCCGCTGGCGATTCGCCGGTACTGATTCGCCGCAAGGTCTTCTCGGGAGTTCCGATGAGCCTTGATGATGCCGTCGACAATATGGAACTTGTCGGGCACGCTTTCTATCTTTTCGTTGACTCACAGACAGGGGCGCCTTCGGTCGTCTATCGTCGTCAGGGGTGGACCTACGGAGTGATCACTCTCGATTCGAAATGCGCGGACGGGCCGGAAGACCCGCATGAGGAACTTGTCGCTTACCGTTCACGTGAGTCGGCAACCGCTTAGCGTCTGAGCGGGAATCTATGATCGAACAATGACCTCCTCCCTGACTCTCCTCCAGGCACGTCGGATCGCACTGGAGGCGCAGGGACTGGCACGGGAACGGCCCACCAATACCCCGGGAACGCGGGAGGTGGGCCGTATCCTTGCCCAGCTGCAACTTCTGCAGATCGACTCCGTGAACGTGCTCTCCCGCAGCCACTACCTGCCGCTGTTCGCACGGCTCGGACCCTACGACCGCACGCTGCTGGATCGGCTTTCGTCCCGTGCGCCCCGGCGTCTGGTGGAGTACTGGGCCCACGAGGCGAGCCTCGTCCTCCCTGAACTCTTTCCCTACCTCGTCAGCACCCAGAGCCGAAAATGGGCGAGTGCATCCTCGCTGCCCACTGAAGTGCGGCAGGTCCTCAGTAACCGCATCCTCGAGCTGCTAAGCGCAAGCCGCCCACTCACCGCGGCCGAGGTACAGGACCGCATCGGCCATTCCGAGCAGAAGAGAACGGGCCAGTGGGGCTGGAACTGGAGCTCCGCAAAAAGGGTGCTTGAGGACCTCTTTCAGCAGGGGCTCATCTCGTCCGCAGGACGGACTGCGCAGTTCGAGCGGCGCTACGCACTGACAGAAAAGGTGATGCCTGATCCGGCTCTTGCCAACCTCGACATACCCCCAGCAGATGCCTACCTTCACCTGACGGAGCGCGCAGCCCGGGCACTGGGAATCGGTACCACCCGATGTCTGGCAGATTATTTTCGTATTCCCGTGAAAGCCGCGACAACCGCCGTCCATGTGCTGGTGCAGCGCGGAACACTGATTCCTGTATCGGTTGCGACGTGGAAGCAGCCCGCCTACCGCTATGCCGGATCTGTTCTTCCACGGGCTGCCACCGGAAGGGCATTGCTGAGTCCTTTCGACTCATTGGTCTTTGAACGGCGGAGGCTTGAATCGCTGTTCGGCTTCCACTACCGCATCGAGATCTACACGCCGGCTGAGAAGCGGACGTATGGCTACTACGTGTTGCCGTTCCTTCTTCGTGATTGCATGGCTGCTCGGGTGGACCTCAAGGCGGACCGGGCGCAGGGGCAGCTGCTGGTGAGAGCGGCGCATGGTGAGCCGTCGATGCCCGCGGACACCGCCGTCGAACTGGCGGCGGAACTCGTTCTCATGGCCGGATGGCTGGGACTGGACGAGGTGATCGTGGAACCGCGAGGAAACCTGTCGGCCCAACTGGCTGCGCAGATGGCCGAGGAATACGCGGGGAACTAAATCGAGGGACGGTACGTCTCTCACGTAGACTGAATTCGCCAGGAAACGGCGTACCTAGATTGGGAGCAAAAACCAGTGCCATCACTTCTTGAACGAGTCCTTCGTACCGGCGATAAGAAGACACTGAAGCAACTCCGCAACTACGCCGACGCTATCAACGTACTCGAAGATGAGTTCCGCGCCCTCAGCGACGAGGAATTGCGCGGGGAGACCGATAAGCTGAAGAAGCGCTACGAGGACGGGGAAACCCTGGAGGCGCTCCTGCCCGAGGCATTCGCTGCCGTGCGGGAAGCGGCCGGGCGCACACTGGGGCTTCGTCATTTCGACGTTCAGCTGATGGGAGGCGCTGCGCTCCATCTGGGCAACATCGCCGAAATGAAGACCGGTGAAGGGAAGACCCTCGTCGCCACCGCGCCGGCTTACCTGAACGCTCTCACCGGCAAGGGCGTCCACATCGTCACCACAAACGACTACCTGGCCGAGTACCAGTCCGACCTGATGGGCCGGGTTTTCCGTTTCCTTGGATTGAGCTGCGGCTGCATCCTGTCCAAGCAGGATCCTGCCACCCGGCGCGCACAGTACGCATCGGACATCACCTATGGCACAAACAATGAGTTCGGATTCGACTACCTCCGCGACAACATGGCCTGGAGCGCCGGCGAACTGGTCCAGCGTGGACACAACTTCGCGATCGTCGATGAGGTTGACTCGATCCTGATCGATGAGGCGCGGACGCCGCTGATTATTTCCGGGCAGGCCTCGGGTGATGTGAACCGGTGGTATACCGAGTTCTCCAAGGTGGTTACCCGCCTCACTCGGGATACGGATTATGAAGTTGACGAGAAGAAGCGCACCGTCGGTGTTCTTGAGAGCGGCATTGAGAAGGTTGAGGACTACCTCGGCATTCACAACCTCTACGAATCAGCCAATACGCCGCTGATCGGCTTCCTGAACAATGCGATCAAGGCGAAGGAACTTTTCAAGCGGGACAAGGACTACGTCGTTTTGAACGGCGAGGTCATGATTGTCGATGAACATACGGGTCGAATGCTTGCCGGTCGGCGCTACAACGAGGGAATGCACCAGGCGATCGAGGCCAAAGAAGGCGTTGAGATCAAGGCGGAGAACCAGACCCTCGCCACGGTCACACTGCAGAACTACTTCCGCCTGTACAACAAGCTGTCGGGCATGACCGGTACTGCGGAGACGGAAGCCGCTGAGTTCATGGGAACTTACAAGCTGGGCGTTGTGCCCATTCCCACCAACCGGTCCATGATTCGCGAGGACCGCTCGGACCTGATTTACAAGAATGAGATTGCGAAGTTTGATGCCGTCGTCAAGGACATCGTGGAGCGGCACGAAAAGGGACAGCCGGTGTTGGTGGGTACAACGTCGGTTGAGAAGAGCGAGTACCTCTCCAAGCAACTCGCCAAGGCGGGCATCCGGCACGAGGTACTGAACGCGAAGAACCATGCCCGTGAGGCCTCGATCGTCGCGCAGGCGGGCCGCAAGGCTGCGGTGACGGTGGCAACCAATATGGCCGGTCGCGGTACGGACATCATGCTCGGTGGTAATGCCGAGTTCAACGCGGTGGCCGCTCTCGAGAAAAAGGGCCTGCATCCGGCGGAGAACCCAGAGGAATACGAGGCTGAATGGCCTAACGCTCTCGCCGCGGCAAAAGACGCGGTGGAGGCAGAGCAGGAGGAAGTCCGGGATCTCGGGGGGCTCTATGTGCTCGGAACGGAACGGCACGAATCCCGGCGTATCGACAACCAGCTGAGGGGCCGCTCCGGTCGTCAGGGCGATCCCGGAGCGTCTCGTTTCTATCTCTCCCTCACCGATGATCTGATGCGCTTGTTCAACTCCGGCGCTGCGGAGCGGATCATGAACAGTTCATCGATGCCTGATGACGTTGCGCTGGAATCGAAGTTGGTCTCCAAGGCGATTGAGAACGCCCAGGGCCAGGTGGAGGGACGCAACGCGGAGCAGCGAAAGAACGTCCTGAAATACGACGACGTCCTGAACCGGCAGCGTGAGGCAATCTACAGCGACCGCCGGCGCATCCTGGAGGGCGATGACCTGCACGAGAAGGTGGAGCACTTCCTCGAAGACGTAGTCACGGCGATGGTGGATGAGGCGACCGCACAGGGCCACGGCGACGACTGGGACTACGAGCTCCTCTGGACCAACCTCAAAACGCTCTATCCGATCAGTCTCACTATCGACGAGGTAGTTGAGGAAGCCGGCAGTAAGTCGAAAATCACCCGCGATTTCCTGCACGCCGAGATTCTCTCCGATGCGAAGGTCGCCTACAAGCAGCGTGAAGAGTCGCTCGGCGAGAAGTCCATGCGGGAGTTGGAGCGCCGCGTTGTCCTGTCTGTCATTGGCAGGAAG
The DNA here is from genome assembly GCF_029455255.1 of Arthrobacter vasquezii. Lineage (NCBI taxonomy): Bacteria > Bacillati > Actinomycetota > Actinomycetes > Micrococcales > Micrococcaceae > Arthrobacter > Arthrobacter vasquezii. The sequence goes on from NZ_JAROKN010000017.1 coordinate 23,704, forward strand.
TGGCAGGAGCATCTCTACGAGATGGATTATCTGAAGGAAGGCATCGGTCTGCGTGCCATGGCACAGCGCGATCCGCTCGTGGAGTATCAACGTGAGGGATTCGTACTGTTCCAGGCGATGATGGAAGCCATTCGCGAGGAGAGCATCGGCTACATCTTCAACCTTGAGGTTGAAGTAGCGCCGGCACAGCGGTCGGGACTGCCTGGCGTGGCAGATGGCCGCGGGCTGGTGGACACCCCGACAATCAAGGCTGCAGGTCTTGAGGAACCTGAGCGCCCTGCCAGCCTGGCGTTCACATCACCCAACGCTCAGGGTGGCGTGGAGACCCGGGTCGAAAGACGGCGCAGCGAGGCTGATGATGACTCCGCTAAGGGCGGTCGGGCGGAACAGCGCGCTGCTGCCAAGCGCCGCCGCAAGTAGCCGTTTGGCGGTGGTGCCAAATCGGAGGACGTCATCCGATTTGAAGTTCGGTGACGCGCCACTGGCCACGCCAGCGCTCGATCCGCAGGGCGATTGCCCTGGCGCGTTGTTGCTCTGCTGCGACAACTGAAACTTCGAAAATTGAGGCAGTGATCGGGCAAATGCGCACGCTTCGAATGAGGACGTTGCGATGAAGGCGTGAGGCGCTGCTACCGGTTCTTCCGCCAGATGCGGATCCTCGTGTTTGTTCGATGCTGCGAACCAGATTGGAACGCAGCTGAAGACGCTCATAGCTGCGCGCGTCGAGCATCCTTGCCATCTGCTGCAGCGGTCTCGTTCCGCCGAGAACCTCGAGGGCACCCCGGGCGACCTTCCTGGCCAGGGTCTCGAGCTCGTCCGGGATCACCGGTTCCGGGCTCGGCATCGGGGCAGGCGGCCGCGGAAGCGAAAGTACCGTTGCTTCATCTGTCCGGCCAAGGGCCGTTGGGTCATGGAGCAGGAGAGGGCGCGGCGCGCCGCTTACCTTCGCAAGGGGCGCAACGTCGGCGGTGGTGGGCAGATGGGAGATGGCGCTCACGTGGTTTCCTCGTTTCATTTCGATGCCGGTGAAGCACCCATTGGCGGATGGAGTATCTGTCCGGGCAGAAGCAGCTCCGGGTTGTCTCCGATAACGTCCCTGTTCGCCGCATACCAATGCGGCCAGATCTCGGCTACTTTCGCGTCCGAGGCTGCCGGACCCAGATGCCGGGCAGTCAGGCTCCACAGCGAGTCGCCTGGCTGCACCACCATTTCTTCCGGTCCCGCACCTGGGGCAGACCCACTGTCGCGCGGGTCTTTGACCAGCAGGCCTCCAGCGGTGGGTTGCGCGCTTGGTTGCCAGGAAGGTTTGAGTACTTGTGGTGCTTCAACCGGTACCCATTGAGGGTTCAGGTTGGAGATCTCCTCCCCACCGTTAGCCTGCCCACCGTTAACCTGCCCAGCGGAAGCCTGCACAGCGGCGGATGACAATGGAGCTACGGCAGTTCCAGCATGTGCGCACGGGACCGTGATCAGATTGACACCCAGAGCCAGGCAAGCCGCCCGCCGCATGAAGATCGGAGCAAGAGATCCGATCCGCTGCGCGGCTTGTGGACGGCCCTGCCGGCGAAGCAACTCCGCCAGAATGGCGAAGCAGAAGCTGAGACTCCACCATGCCAGGACCAATGCGCCAAGGATGGCGACTCCCGCGCCCACCACTGTCGACAAACCGCTCCCGGTAGTGGAGAGCGCCTGAGCCTCCGCCAGCGTCTTCCCACCGAAAGCCAAAGCGCTGCCGAGCAACAGAATGGCAAGGACTGATCCTGTTTCCATCCACGTCGATTTCATTCCAACTCCGTTTGGTGCAGTTTGATGCAGTTTGATGTGTTCGATAGGACTTGTCTATCGTGGATCGTGTTGAATGTCTACTGGTTGACCCGATGATTTCATCGACCGTAGGCTGGTCCGATGCGCTGGACAGCACTTTTTGACGACATTGAGGCGCAGCTGGAAGCTGCGGAGCGGATCGCCGGCGATGCTGAAGTCGCGGACCGTGTTCGTCGTGAACAGGGTGGAGTGACCATCGCTGACCGCGTCCGCGGTCAGCTTGGTTTCGTTCTCACGGTGGAAACGTCAGGCGGGGGGAAATTTGACGGTGAGTTGACCCACGTCGGCTCGGAGTGGCTCGTCCTGAGCAAAGCCCCAGCGGAAGTGATAGTTCCCCTCACCGCCATCAGTCTTATCGGGGGCCTGGGTCGCAACGTTGCCGTTGGAACTTCGCGCGTAAGGGAAGGACTGGGGCTTGGATCCGCCCTACGAACTCTCGCCAGGGACCGTGCACGCGTCATCGTGCACCGGGTCGAGGGGAGCCCACGGATCGAAGGAATCATCGACCGGGTGGGTAAGGATTTTCTCGAGATTGCGGCGGTTTTGCCCGGTGAACTGCGGCGATCGGCGAGCGTTTCTGCCGTCTACGCTGTTCCCTTTGCGGGAATCGCTGCGGTCTCCTCGAGTTGACCGTCTGAGCGCGGTGCCCAGCAGGCACCGCGCTCAAACATCGGCGGAGCAGGTTCCCTAAAGTTCCTGCTCCACATGTATGCCGTCCTTCACGCTTGCTGCTGTTCTCTGGTAGGCGCGTGCGATGTAGTCCTCGAGTACCTGAGTCTCCACCCGCCATTGCCCACGGCCGCCAACCTGGATGGCTGGAAGCTCACCAGAGCGCACCAACGCGTAAGTCTGCGACGACGAGATATTGAGCACCTCGCCTACATCGGCCAGGGTCATGAACCGTTTCTGTGCCACGAAAGCCGCCTTCCCTTCGTTCCACGCAGGAAACCCTTCTGTCCCATCTTGCCACCCCTGAGCACTTCGGATCTCGATATCCACAGTTTGCTGCCAATTTGTCCTTTTGGTTTCCATTTGTTCGGACACTGCAACAGAATTACTTCGGGCGCGACTCCGTCGACGAGTTGCGTAGATGATTGTTAAGAGCGGGGAACAGGGGAACAACACGTGAGTCTCAAGATCGATAGTCCAGCGAGCACAGGAGCGCCGGTCCGTCTGCGGAAGCCGTCGTGGAAGGACCCTCGTCTTCTCGTCGGGATACTGCTCGTGTGTGTGTCAGTCGTTGGTGTGATCGCGCTCGTCGAAAGTGCAAACAAAACTGTCGCGATCTATGCCGCGCGAGGGGATTTGCCGGTTGGTTCGGAGCTCACTGAAGAGGATTTCCGCATCGTGCCGGTGCGGTTGGGGGAGGTCGAGGATTCGTACAGAATGGTCAGTGAAGGCCTTCCGGAGAACGCAGTTGCTTTGAGGCTTATCTCTGCGGGAGAACTGCTTCCTGCCTCCGGCCTAGGAGCGCCGGATGCCCTCGACCGTAAACCGGTAGGTTTGACCATCGAGGATCCGCTGCCCGCCGGAACCGCCACCGGTGACCGCGTCGACGTCTGGGTGTCACCACGCGGCGAGGGCAACGGCTTCGGCGCTCCGGAGCTGCTGCTTGAAGGTGCCGAGATCTATGACTACGCGGAGGAGGACTCCGCGCTGGGAGCCACCTCTTCTGCCCGCGTTTTCGTGCTGGTCGCTGATGAGACTCTTCCTGCGCTCCTTGATGCGCTGTCCAATGAGGCGAGGATCGCCGTCGTCGTTAATGCAGGTGCGCAGTGAGTATCCCAGTGGTAACGCTCGGAAGTTCCGCCAGCGACTGCGTGCCCGGTCTGGAACAGCTTCGCGGTCCAGTCACTGTGGTTCGGCGCTGCGCTGAATTCGCGGACATGATTGCGGCTTGCCAGACGGGGATCGCGCGGGCTGCAATCATCGCCTTCGATGCAGAAGAGCTCACGGCCTCGCTGGTGGAACGCCTGCGTACCGCTGATGTGGCCGTCGTTGCCTTGACCGACGACGACGACGCAAGGGAACGGCTGCGTGCGCTCGGGGTACGGCATCTTGCCTCCTCTGCGCCCTCCGTAGTCCTGGCAGATGAGGTTGCCGCCGCCGTTGCGGATCTCGAATCACAGCGCACGGGAAGCCTGATCGGTTCGTTCGCGGATACTTCACGTGCACTGGCGCCCCAAGCGCCGTCCCGGTCCGAAGAAGTCGAGCCAGATGGGAACGGCATCGTGTTCGCTGCGTGGGGCCCCACCGGTGCCCCGGGCCGCACCACGGTAGCGGTCAATGTTGCAGCCGAACTGGCTGCGACAGGTTCCCGCGTCCTGCTCGTCGACGCCGACACCTACGGCGCGAGCGTTGCCGCGTTCCTCGGACTGCTGGATGAGTCAGCGGGCATCGCCCAAGCCTGTCGCCTTGCAGATCAGGGCGTCCTCAACGCAGCGGCGCTGGAGCGAATCTGCACCAAAGTGGCACTCGACGGGCACGCACTCTTTGTCCTGACCGGCGTCACCCGCGCTGATAGGTGGGCGGAGGTGAGACCGTCCGCGCTTGGCCTTGTTCTGGCACTTGCGCGTTCGATGTTCAATTTCATAGTGATTGACTGTGCATTCGGTCTCGAAGCGGATGAAGAATTGAGCTTCGACACCCTAGCCCCGCGCCGGAACGGGGCGACGCTGCGGTGCCTTGAGCTGGCGGACGAGGTGTATGCAATCGGATCCGCTGATTCGGTTGGGGTTCCCCGCCTTGTGCGGGCGTTGACCGAGCTGGATGAAGTGGTGCCCACACTGACGCCACGGGTCGTGTTCAACAAAGTACGGGCAGCGTCGGTGGGCCGTTCGCCCGAGCGACAGCTTCGCGAGGCATGGGAACGCTTTGGTCCGTCCGTTCCTATTTCAACTTTCCTGCCCGCCGACTTCGAGGCTGCTGATGACGCCCTTCTCAAGGGTTCGACGCTGCGGGAAGCGGCTGCAGCCTCACCACTTCGCCAGGCGATCGCCTCACTGGTTGATGCACCGATTGAACAACGGCGGCGCGGCTCTACTAGGCCAACCTCCAACGAAATGAAGTTTTCCAGCAACGGCGTTAGGCTTCCACAGTAAGGGGGTCGCGAAGGGGCGGCCTTTCATTTCGTTACGGAGGCGGTTCATGTCGTCTGGATCCAGCACCACGGAACAGTCCAGCTCTGACACATCATTCACCGAGTTCATCCAGCACTATTACCAGCACCTCGCGGATGACGATGCCGGCACCTATTCGCCGGACGCGCTGACCAAACGGGCGCTTGAGCACCGCTCGGTGGCCGCAATCCGGTCCACGGGTGAGGCGCTTGTCGGGGTCTTTGACCAGGACGACGCGAGCATAGTCATGATCGTCACTGACGATATGCCTTTCCTCGTCGACTCCGTGACAGCGGAGCTGGTGCGCCAGCAAGCGGCCATCCGGCTGGTAGTGCACCCAACTTTCGTCACGGTGCGTCACCGGTCATCCCACGAGCTCATGCGGCTGCGACGGGTTCCGTCCTCAGCAGGTTCATCGAGTGGAGATACCGCGGCACTTCCAAACCTCGCCGATCTGGTGGCCGAGAGTGACGTCAGTGCGCACGTCGAATCCTGGATCGCGGTCGAGATCGGCCGAATCAGCGACGAGAAGCGGCGTGCAGAGATTATTGAAGGCCTGCAGCGCGTCCTCACGGACGTCCGCGCTGCAGTTGAGGACTGGGCGGCGATGCGCAGCAAGCTGCGCGAAGTGTCATCAACGCTGCAGCAGGTGCCGGCAGATGCCGGGATACCAGGTCTTGAGCAGGCGCAGGAGCTGTTGGCGTGGCTGGACGGGGGGAATTTCACGTTCCTCGGCTACAAGGAATACGACCTCGAGACAGAAAATGGTGAGGACGTTCTCCGCGTCCGTGAAGACAGCGGGCTGGGCCTGCTGCGTCACCCGATCGATGGCCGGCCCGTCCAGCATCTGACGCAGGCTGGCCGCGCCAAAGCCCGTGAGAAGCAGCCGCTCGTCATTACCAAGGCCAATTCACGCTCGACGGTACACCGCGCGGCTTACCTCGACTACATCGGCATCAAGCGGTTCGACAGCCAGGGCAACGTATCCGGTGAGCGGCGGTTTATCGGATTGTTCGCCACGAGCGCCTACACCGGATCCGTTCGCAGCGTTCCTATCGTCCGGGACAAAGTGAATGAAGTGTTACACCGTTGCGGGTTCCCTTCGGACTCGCATTCCGGTAAGGACCTGCTGTCCATTCTCGAGACGTACCCGCGGGATGAGCTGTTCCAGGTTGATGTCGATGACCTCGTCACGACGGCCATGGGCATCCTGAGGCTGCAGGAGAGGCGCCGTACAAGGCTGTTCCTCCGCCCGGATACCTATGGACGGTTCATGTCCGCACTGGTATACCTCCCTCGGGATCGCTACACAACCAGCGTTCGGCTGCGCATCGAGGATGAGCTGCGGCGTACATTCAAGGCCGAGTCCATCGATTACGAGGCGCGGATGAGTGAATCCGCCCTCGCGCGTCTGTTCTTCCGCATCCGGCTTCCCAAGGGTGCCGAAGTAGCCCACGTTGAGGTTGCCGAGCTTGAGCAGCGCCTCGTGATGGCTGCCCGTTCCTGGTCCGAGGGCATCGATGAAGTGGCACGGACCCGGTTCAACCGCCGGGATGCAGATCGATTCTCACGCCTGTGGGCTGAGGCGTTCCCGGCTGCCTATCGTGTTGATTACGAAGTGGAGGACGCGCTCGAGGACATCGAACGGTTCGCCGCCTATGACCGGATGGATACAGCCGGTCCGATCATGCATGTCTACGTTCCATCAGGTGCAGGCGAGCATCTGGAAGAGGACGCGCGGCTCAAGTTATATCTCACCGAGCCGAAAAGCCTCAGTCAGATCTTGCCGTTCCTGCACAATCTCGGTCTGGAGGTGCTCGACGAGCGTCCCTTCGAGATTGAACGTTCCGACGGCCGGGACTTCTTCCTCTACGACCTCGGCTTGCGTTACCCGCAGGGAATTGATCCAACAGGTACGGGTGAACTGTTGGAGGAGGCATTCGCCGCCGCCATGGCTAATGCCAGCGAATCCGATTCATTCGATCGACTCGTCCTGAAGGAAAACCTACGCTGGCGGCAGGTAGCCATTCTTCGCAGTTATGCGAAGTACATGCGGCAAATGGGCAACATGAACTCATACGGGTTCATCAGCGACACTCTGCTGGCCAACCCCGGGGTAACGCGCAAGCTGATTGCGCTCTTCGAGGGACGCTTCGATCCCGACCTCAGTTCCGGACAGCGCGAAGAAACGACGGCTCGCGTGCGTCGCGAGTTGGACTCTGACCTGGAGCAGGTTCCCACTCTTGACGCTGACCGGGTGCTTCGCACCTTCGCCAACGTCATCGAAGCGACACTGCGCACAAACTACTTCCAGGACCAGCACCACATCAGCTACAAGCTGAACACTGCTGCCATCGAGGGAGCTCCGCATCCGCGCCCGAAGTTTGAAATCTGGGTGTACTCACCTCAGGTCGAAGGCGTTCACCTACGTTTCGGGGACATTGCGCGGGGTGGACTGCGTTGGTCCGATAGGCGCGAAGACTTCCGCACAGAGATTCTCGGCCTTGTAAAGGCCCAAACGGTGAAGAATGCTGTGATCGTTCCGACTGGTGCGAAGGGTGGTTTCTACGCCAAGCAGTTGCCTGATCCCGCACAGGATCGCGCAGCGTGGATGGCAGAGGGCCAGGCAAGCTACCGCACGTTCATCCGCGCCCTCCTCGACATCACAGATAACCTCGTGACTACAGAGGACGGCGAGCAGGTTGTTCCACCCGAAAGGGTGGTCCGGCATGATGGCGACGACAGCTATCTTGTGGTGGCCGCGGATAAGGGGACAGCTTCCTTCTCAGACATCGCCAACGAGCTTTCCGCTGAATACGGCTTCTGGCTGGGCGATGCCTTCGCATCGGGTGGTTCCGTTGGGTATGACCACAAGGCAATGGGCATAACAGCCCGCGGGGCGTGGGAATCGGTAAAGCGACACTTCAGCGAGTTCGGGGTGGACACACAATCCGAAGAGTTCACAGTGGCCGGTGTCGGTGACATGAGCGGAGACGTCTTCGGTAACGGAATGTTGCTCTCGACGCACATCCGCCTCGTAGCGGCTTTCGATCATCGCCATATTTTTCTGGACCCCAACCCCGACGCATCGAGATCGTTCGACGAGCGCAAGCGGCTCTTTGAACTTCCGCGGTCCAGTTGGGCCGATTACAACCCGGAGCTGATCAGTGAGGGCGGCGGTGTATACGCGCGTCACGTGAAATCCATACCGGTTTCGGCGCAGGTCCGCGAGGCACTCGGTCTTGATCCCTCGGTGACGAGCATGAGTCCGCCGGAACTTCTCCGTGCCATCCTCAGCGCTCCGGTTGACCTTCTGTACAACGGCGGTATCGGCACCTACGTAAAAGCCTCCACCGAGTCACACGCAGATGTGGGCGACAAGGCAAATGATGCCATCAGGGTCGACGGGAACCAGCTGCGTGCACGCGTGGTCGGCGAGGGCGGAAACCTCGGAATGACCCAGCGCGGACGCATCGAGGCGGCGCTGAAGGGAGTAATCCTGAATACCGACGCAATCGACAACTCAGCAGGCGTGGATTGTTCTGACCACGAGGTCAACATCAAGATATTCGTTGACCGTATGGTCCGCATGGGGCGTCTGGGGGAGGATGAGCGCACAGAATTCCTGCACTCGATGACTGAGGAAGTGGCCGAACTCGTTCTTCAGGACAACATCGACCAGAACGTGCTGCTTCTCAACGACCGCCAGCGGGTACTGGAATGGAGCCCGAGCTTCGAGCGCTTGATGGACTGGCTGGAGTCCCATGCAGATCTCAACCGGGAACTGGAAGCTCTTCCCACCACGGTCGAGCTCAGGTCACGGGTAGAAAGCGGACAAGGCCTTACCGCGCCGGAGTTGTCGGTCCTCGCCGCCTACGCCAAGATCGAGCTGACCAAGGCACTGACCCGGAGCGACCTCGCTGATGATCCCTGGTTCAAGGGAACTTTGCGGCGTTATTTCCCCCGGCAGGTGGTCGAACGGTTCGACGAGGAGCTCGATACCCATCCGCTGCGCCGCGAGATCATTTCGACCGTCATCGCGAACGACATGATCAATATGGGCGGAATCACCTTCGTTTTCCGCGTGATGGAAGAAACATCGGTGAACGAGTCCGTCGTCGCACGTGCCTTTGTTGCACTGCGGGAGATCTACGAACTGGACCACATCATCGAAGCTCTCTCGGAGCTTCCTCCAAGCTTTCCGACTGAGCACTGGACCACGGTCCACCTCGATGTGCGCAGGTTGCTTGACCGGGCTGTGCGGTGGTTCGTCAACCACGTTGGCCGTGGCACAACAGTGGAAGAAGACATCGCTGCCTTCAAGCCGCTGCTCGATCCGCTGCGCACCAAGCTCGTCAACTACGTGCGCGGCGGGGACCTGGAACGGGTGCGCAGCTGGTTCCAGCGCGCTGAGGAGTGGGGACTGCCCGATTCGATTGCGCAGCACTGGGCGGAGCAATTCGAGTCATTCGGCCTGCTGGACGTTGCGCTCATCTCGCGTCGCGTCGATGAGCCGGTCGAGCGCATCGCCGAGGTCTACTACGCCATTTACGACCGCTTCAATGTGGATAACCTGCTTGAGCGCATCACTTCATTGCCCAGGGAGGACCGCTGGCAGGCGCTCGCTCGCGCTGCGCTCCGCGATGATCTCTACTCGACTGTCTCTGAGATGACCGTGTCAGTCATGAACAGCTCATCGCATCTCGGATCGTCAGACGCGTCCAGCAGGCTCCAGGAGTGGGAGAACCTCAATGCTGAGCACCTCGACCGGGCAAAGAAGATGTTCGCCGAGGTGAATCAGCTTGAACGCGATGACATGGCATCCCTCTCAGTTGCACTACGCTTGCTGCGTTCAATAGTGCGGCAGTAAGGGAGACATAGGTGGCAATCTTCACCGACCCGATCCGGGAACACTCGGGTTTCGCGCCGGGTGATGCTGAGTGGCTGCACCTGTTGGTGGGGGACTGGCAGATGGTTGCCGACCTCGCGTTCGCTGACCTTGCACTGTGGTTTCCCCTGCACGACGGCGGCTACGTTGCCTTGGCGCATGTGCGTCCGTCAACGTCGCACACAGTGTTCCATAGCGACTTCGTCGGTGAACGGATTCGTGCTGATCTGAAGCCATTGGTTGACAAAGCCTGGGAGAGCCAGCAGATCGAGCGTTCCGGGGAAACGAACTGGACCACGGAAATGGCGATGCGTGTCGAAGCAGTTCCGATGGTGCGCAACGGGAGAACACTCGCCGTCGTAACCTCCCACATGGACCTGTCGAGTTCACGCATGCCATCCCGATTGGAGCTGACCTACCGCCAGTGCGCGTATGATCTGCTGCGCATGGCAACCCTTGGCCTATGGCCCGATTTTGCTACGCCCACGGGGTCGAGGCGTGGTGCTCCACGCGTGGGCGATGGACTGATCCGGCTCGATGTCGACGGCGTGGTGCAGTACGCCAGCCCGAACGGTGTCTCGGCATTCCGCCGGCTGGGTGACGTTGAAACACTCGAAGGCCGCCCGCTTGCCGAAATTGTCACATCCCTGTTGACGGACCGGCGGGTGGTCGACGAGACGCTTCCCCTGGTGCTGACTGGAAAGATGCCCTGGCGGACTGAAATCGAATCAAAGGGCGTAAGCCTGTCCCTGCGTGCAATTCCGCTGCGTGACGAAAAGGAGCGTTTCGGCGCCCTTGTGCTCTGCCGCGATGTGTCAGAACTCAGACGCCGCGAAATGGAGCTGGTGTCGAAGGACGCCACCATCCGAGAGATTCACCATCGAGTGAAGAATAATCTGCAAACGGTAGCGGCGCTCCTGAGAATGCAGTCGCGTCGGATGGTGAGCGATGAGGCAAAGCAGGGCCTCGAACAGGCGATGCGCCGAGTCGCCACCATTGCGCTGGTGCACGAGACGCTATCGCAGGGTCTCTCCCAGAGCGTGGACTTTGACGAGCTCATCGCGCGCCAGTTCCGTCTGTCCGCTGAAGTAGCGTCGCCCAACCAGGCGGTGCGTACTGAGCGGGAAGGCAAGTTCGGCGAGCTCCCCAGCGACTTCGCTACCCCGCTCGCGCTGGTCATCAACGAGCTGGTGACGAACGCCGTCGAACATGGGCTGGCGGACCAACCGGGTACGGTGTGGCTGAAAGCCAACCGAAGCGTGGGCGACGACGGCGAGATGCTCACTGTGTCGATTATGGACGACGGCGCCGGGCTGCCCTCCGAAGGGTACAGCGAGGGGCTGGGGCTGCAGATCGTTCGGACGCTGGTGATGAGCGAACTCGGCGGAACGATTGAATGGACCTCCCGTGAGGGAGGAGGCACGGTCGTGAGCATTGAAATGGGCGTCCCGGGAGCGCGTCGGAAAACGGGAGCTTCCGCGCCCACTCCGCAGAGGAACTGACGGTCGGCTCACGAACAGAGGCACCGCAGACTGAAGGAAAGGGAGGGCATCCGCCGGATGCCCTCCCTTTCCTTCGTCTGTTGAGCGCGAAATTATCAGCGCCGGTTTCTCAGGAGGCGCGACGTGCGCGGGCAGCCCGGCGTTTGAGCGCGCGGCGCTCATCTTCGCTGAGACCGCCCCATACTCCGGCGTCCTGACCGGATTCTATTGCCCATTGGAGACAGGTATCGATGACCTGGCAACGGCGGCAAACGCTCTTCGCTTCTTCGATCTGAAGCAGGGCGGGCCCTGTGTTGCCGACCGGGAAGAACAGTTCCGGGTCTTTGTCTAGGCAGGCAGCGCGGCTACGCCAGTCCATGCTGATCACTTTCTCCTTACGACTCGCTAGGTTTGTGAAAACATTCACGAGGGGTGTCATAGTAAAGGGGGCCACTACGGCCCCCGCATTTTCCTTCATTAAGGCTGTCACGTTACGAAGACGCAAACAAGGGGTAGCCGGAAGGTAATTGCCTCAAACCATGAGGGATGCGTCACACAGTTGACATCAGGCAAAGCAGTCGTAGCTGTGATCGACTATGTCCGGTAGGGTGCGACTGTGTCAAGACCCGTACCTCTGCCTCAGCACGATGGAATAGCCCGGCCGGTGGGCGTGACTATCATCGCGGCAATCCTGCTCTGCGAAGCGGCCGCTCTTCTCGCCGTCGCCGGGTGGTTCGCTTTCGGCCTCATGACCAGTACGCCCACCTCGCTGGGCGGTGCAATATTCATGCTGGTGCTGTTGCTTCTCTTTGCAGGGTGGCTCCTCACCGTGGCCCATTTCCTCTTCCGCGGTTACCGGTGGACACGATCAGCGGCCCTCGTGTTTCAGTTCTTTGTGATCGTTGTGGCAGTACCCACGCTGACCGGTGGAATTCTTTGGGTAGGTCTTTTGCTTCTGGTTCCCGCGGTGGTGGTCGTGCATCAGCTCTTCACCCGCTCGGTGGTGGCCTTCACCACCGCTACCAGTGATGGCACACCGACGTTGTGACGGGCGCTGTCAGGCAGGTCCCTGTGGCTTCCTGCCCGTAACGCATTTCGCGATCTGGAGCTCCATCAACCCGTTCGAATTCACCAGGATCCCCCGTCCAGCCGGCGCCATGCCGTCAACGTCCACGCGCAGTCCGAAGGCATCACCGTCACTGGGGGACCGGGGGCCGAGAACAATTCCCAGCGGATTGCTCCGAAGGCCAGCCAGAGCGGGGCTGGTCGAAACAGCGGGGGCTGGCGAGGAAGCAAAAACCGCCCGCGCTCCGCTCAGCAGGAGCCCGGCCAGATGTTGATGAACATCGCGCGGCAGCAGGTCGGCGTCGTCGACGAGTAAGAGATCGTCCTCGCCGGCGCCGGCGACCCGCTTCCAGAAGGCCGCGCCGTCTTCTTTCGCGCCGGGCCGCAGGCAGATGATTGACGAAGGGGCCAGATGCTCGATGACGTCCAGCGTTTGCGATTTACCCGTTCCGCTGGACCCCACGACGAGCGCGGCGGTCCGTGGTGGAATTTCCAGCTGCACAGTGACTAGGTTGTCGCCGCCTTTACCTACCGGCAGCCGGATGGACCGCGGGCCTCTCGACCCTGGTTCAAGTTCAGCACTGGTCACGGTGCGTGGAAGTGCCGCAACCGGGAAGGGTTGCTGTGCGGGTTGCGTGTCACACACGGGTCCGGAATCCATGAGAAGCTGCGCCACGGCGTCAGCCTCGGCACTGATACGGCCCTGGACGAATGCGCGGCCCGGGATCGGGTCAAGGGCAGGAAGCTTCGGCCAGCTCAGTAGCGTCTCGGAACTGGCGCCGAGCGGAAGGTAGAGGCGGTTAGTCAGCATGGAAAAGAACCGGCTGGCAATGAGTTCCCGCTCTCCCGAAATGACGAGTGTGATTCCAGCGGCCTCGCCATCCCGCACGAGGTCCTGCAGTGCATCTTCGGCCTTCGCAAACCGGCTGGATCGAAAAGCGGCGGCCCATCGGCCCCAGCCCGTAATGAAGACGGTGATGTGCGGAGCGGTCTCAGCATGTCCTGGAGCCCCGTTGAGACGGTCGGCGAGGAGTTCGGCGATCCGCTCCAGAACGCGCGTGGCCCGTTTGACTTCAGTGGACCTTACCCAAGAGCCGATCTGTGGAGCGTCGCTGACCGCGCGCAGGCTTGAGTCGCCGTCGAGCAGGTACAGGTGCCCGTCTGGCTGTGTGCGGAGATGCTCGGCCGACACATGTGAAAGGACTCTGGCCAGCCCGCTGCCGGACGAACCCACAAGTGCAAGATGCGAGTGGTGTGCGGGATGCCACACGAGCGGACGTTGTTCCTGCTTCTCCGGAATGTCCAGCAGACCGAGTTGGAGCATGTTGGGCGGGACCGCAATGGAATGCGTGATCGTAGCGGGGAGCGGTGCACGCACGGGTGCACGCAGCGGCGGTAGCGGTAGGTTCCGCGCCGCGTTGATAGCGGAGGCGACCAGAGCAGGAAGGCTATCCGCCGTGCCGTGCAGTCTTTCGTTTGCCTGGTTTCTCTCCCTATTGAAGGAATTGTCTGCGTCGGAACTACTGGCCAGGAAAGAAGCCAAGGTCATGATGCACGGTGCCAGGGCGTCAGTGCCGGGCGTCGTCGTCGTCGCAGTCTGAAATTCGATGGGCTGCCCGGAGGCGATGCGCAGGAATCCGCGACCGGGCAGGTTTACCGGGATGGAGGAGGCGGCTGCTGACTCAAGCACGTCCTGGGACTCCATCGCCGATTGAACTCGTAGGGCAACGCTTGCAGTGATATTCGCGCGGATGTCGGACGTGATCGCGCCCTGTGGACGCTGCGTTGCAAGGACGAGATGCATTCCCAGCGATCGTCCGAGGGTTGCAATCCGCATCAGTTCAGGGACGGAACCGGGAACTTCGTCACTGAGCATCCGGAATTCGTCGATCACGGTGATCAGGCGGGGAAGCGGTGTGGGGGTGCGATCGCGGTATTCAAGGTAATCGGCGGCGCCGGCGTCTGCGAAGAGCGCCTCCCGCCGTTTGACCTCGGCTTTGAGCGAGACGAGGGCGCGCGAGACGGCCGCTGCAGACAGGTCGGTGAGCATGCCGGTGACGTGCGGCAAGGGCGCAAGTGCGCCGAGACCGGAGCCTCCCTTGAAGTCGATGAAAAGGAAGTTCAGGTTCTCGGGGGAGTGGTTCAGCGCGAGGCCGAGGACCAGTGTTCGCAGGAACTGGGACTTACCGGCACCTGTTGTGCCTGCGATGAGCATATGCGGACCGTCGGTCACCACATCAAAGGTCAGAGGTCCCGCAGCCGACGATCCGATAGCCGTGATCAGCTGACCGTAGTCCGCGGGAACACGCCACCGTTCTGCAATGGTCTCGCTGCCGCACGGGATCAGATCCGGGAGTGCGACGGCCTCCGGGACTGGTGCCTCGGTACTTCCCGCCGCTTGTGGGGAGGCGCGAGTTCCGATTGCCCGGGCCAGCTCCTCGAACGTATCCGGTTGCACGAAGTCGGGTTGGAAGCGGACCGTGCCCGCCGGGGTCGTGAGTAGTGGATCGGGAGGGAAGTAGTCGATAACCCAGGGGGCCGCCTCTTCGCAGCTGGAGGTGGAGAAGCGGTAGAAACGAACACCTTTCACCTCCGTAACCGGACCGGTGTCGAAGAGCAGGACGGTCGGGTACCTGCCGGTGGCAGCGAGATGTGTGTACCGCGTGCGATCTGCGACCAGGGTGACCCGTGGCAGGAACCGGGCTGCAGGCGGGAAGTTTTCGTTGGCAGCAAAACACAGGATCTCTCCGGCTTCGGAAAGGGCGGAGAGCTGCAGGATGAGGAGGCCGGCGACGTTGGGAAGGATGTGCTGCGGACCACGGATGTCCAGATTGAGGGGTTCCTCGCCGCCCGGTTCAACGAATGGGACCAACACCGGTGCGTCGGGAATCACGGGCGGATGCCAATCCGCCGGCTCGGGTTTGGGTTGAACATTGGCAGGCTGGTCGGCCATGCCCAGTCTCAGATAGCGTCGGCCGGTGCTCAACGTTGATGGAGCGCCGGAAGGGGTCGTTTGCGGACGGAGGGCGGCGAGGGTGAGGGCGCCCGCGTCCAGTGCTGCGCGTCGTCGTCGTGCACTGTCTTTGGACACTGCGGCGGTGACTGCATTGGCGAACGCGCGGCGTTTCTTTCGTCCGGTGATGAGCGGAACCATTCCGGTGGCGGCGGAGAGCGCGCTGAACGCCAGGAAGAACCACATACCGGTGGTTACGGCGAGCACGATCCCGAGCACGAGGGGTAGGAAGGCAGTGATGATCAGGAGCCGGCTGCTCTCCGGCGGCGGGGGAGCGCTGACTCCGCAGGGCTCGGTGAGGTCCTCGGCAAGTAGCGGGGCATCCGCGGTATGTGCGAGCACGACGGCGCAGCGACTGGCTCCGAGGCGGATGTCGGAGTCAGTGGTGATCGGGATTCGTTCGGCTCTGGTGCCGTCTACCCAGACGCCGTTCGACGACTGGCGGTCTCGGAGGGTCAGGGCGTCATTGGTGACCGTGAGCACTGCGTGGAGGCGGGAGAGGCCGGGGTCGTGGATGGTGATGTCTGCAGCGCTTCGACCGATCGTGTAGACGCCGCGCGAGAGCGGTATGGCCTTGCCGGCGTCGGGCCCGGACCGCACCAGAAAGAGCAGACTTCCGGGAGAGGACGGCGGCATGCTCGGGTGAGCGCCCGTAGCAGCGACGATCACCGCTCCGGAGGTGAAGGGTGGTACGCCCGGCTGCAGCTCGGCGAGTGGCCTCCCTTCGATGAGGAGGTTTTTGGCACCGGTCCGTTCGGAGAGCTGTTCGTGGAGCTGGCTGCCGCTCGCGAGGTGTGCCTTCGTGATGACCAATTCTTCTGTGGGTTCGCCTCCTGGCAGCTGCACGCCGGGACCTGCGGCGAGCGTGACGTGCAGATCCATAATGTGAGCCTAGGGGCTCCAATAGCCTTGTTTGGTGGGTCAATTCAGATCTGTGGATAAGGTTCTCGGTGCACCAGCGCCCGTGTGCCGGCGAGATGGACGAGACGAAGTAAAGTATTTCGTCGGGCCTTCTGCGAGAGAGGCGAACGGCGAGCGATAACTGGAGAAACTTTGGTGACAAGTGTGGCGGTAGCCGGTATGAGCTCTACCGCACCCGTCAGTCCTGCGAAGTCGTCCTACAGACCTGAAATTCAAGGGTTGCGCGCGCTCGCCGTTCTCATGGTCGTCGTTTACCACATCTGGTTCGATCGGGTGTCCGGCGGTGTGGACGTCTTCCTGCTGATTTCGTCGTTCCTGCTTACTCTGACTTTCATTCGCAAGGCCGAGCAGGGTAGCGCATTTGGTTTGGCTCAATACTGGTTGCAGCTCTTCAAGCGGCTGCTGCCAGCCGTTGTATTTGTGCTCCTCGCAACTCTGGCGGCTACGTATCTCTTCGTTCCCGAGTCCCGATGGCAGGAAATCTTTGATCAGACCTGGGCATCGCTTTTCTATGTGCAGAACTGGCTGCTAGCCGAGAGGTCCGTAGATTATTACGCGGCCGATGAGGGCCTGGCCAGCCCGCTGCAACATTTCTGGTCCCTGTCTGTCCAGGGACAGGTGTTTCTCCTTTGGCCGTTGCTCTTTGCGGTGAGTGCCGTGTTGGCGAGAGTGGCGCACCTGCGTTTCCGGCCCGTTGCGGGCATCATCTTCGGGGCGATTTTTTGTGCGTCACTGGCCTATTCGGTGGCCCAGACCTACACGAACCAGTCGTATGCGTATTTCGACACTCGAGCGAGGCTCTGGGAGTTCGCTCTGGGGACACTGCTTGCGCTGATTCTGCCGTATGTTTCCATTCCCCGTGTGGCGCGGATAATCGCCGGTTGGGTCGCTCTGGCAGCAGTATTGAGCGGCGGTTTCCTTCTTGATGTCGAAAGGGAATTTCCGGGGTTCGTAGCCCTATGGCCGCTCCTCGCCGCCGGCACGATCATGGTCGCCGGAAACTCAGGTAGTCGCTTTGGTGTTGACGCCATGCTGAGCTGGAAACCGCTCGTTCGACTTGGAGATATCTCCTATGCGCTCTACCTGTGGCACTGGCCCATCCTGGTCATCTATCTAACCTTCCGGGATCGATCAGAGGCAGGTCCGCTGTCGGGAGCGGCAATCATCGCCCTGTCACTCGTGCTCGCATATCTGACGACTCGCTTCATTGAGAACCCCGTACGGCACCGGCTGCCCGTGACCCGTCGAGTCGCGGCGATCGCCGTCACAGTCTGCTGTCTGACTGTTGCTGTCCCTCTTTCAGGCTGGCAGTTCGGGCTGAAGGTTCAAACCGACCGCGCGAATGCTCAGACGGTCTCGGACAACCCGGGTGCCAGGGTGCTGGCAGGAATAGTTGAATCCCGCTCCAGCTATGAAGCGCCGATTGTCCCCTCAGCCGCCACTATCAATGGCGAATGGGCCTCGCTGGCGGCTCGATGCAGCGACGCGGCACTTGCGCCGGCTGAGGAGGTGCTGAACGGGCACTGCAGCGACAACGGGATCGATCCATCTGTCAGTGATCGAACTGTGGTGGTGGTCGGTGATTCACATGCTGAACAGTGGCTCGGTGTGATGCGCCCGCTCGCGGCTGAGAACAACTGGACGCTCGTTGCACTGCTGTACGGCGGATGCGACTTCGGTGTCCCACTTCCATCACAGGAAGCTGGATGCCAGGACTTCAACCGGGCCGCGCTCAGCTACATTGAGAATCTGGCGCCGGACGCAATTTTCACCGTTGTCACGGATGCTCACCCCGATACGGCAGAGGACACCGTAGTCCCGGGGTTTCCTGCTGCGTCACGTCAGTTACAGGGACAGGGCATTGAGGTGATCGGCATCCGCGATAACCCTCGATACTCCTTCAATATGATGTCGTGTCTGGAGGAGAGCGGGGGCATCGCTGAATGCGGCCAAGCCCGAAGCGAGACGTTGACCACTCGGGCGCCGTTCGACGCGATACTGAACATAGCGCCTGAAACCGTCCTGCTCGATGCCACGGACCTGATTTGTTCGGAGTTCTCGTGTGATCCGATTGTTGGCAACATGCACGTTTATATCGACGACAACCATCTCACCGAGACTTACGTGGAATCCATGTATCCCGTGTTCAGTGACATGTTCCGCCAGGCGACCGGCTGGGAAGATATCCGCGACTGATCCGATAGTCTTGGTTCCTGAATCGCTGGGTCGCGCACAAGCTATACAGAAAAGGTCTACTTCGCCGTGAAAATTGCTGTCATTGCCCTTGGGAAGATCGGTCTGCCGCTGGCAGTCCAGTTCGCGTCGAAGGGCCACGAGGTCGTGGGCGTGGACGTCAATGCGCAGGTTGTAGAGTCGATCAATAACGCGGTTGAGCCGTTCCCGGGTGAAGCGCACCTGCAGGAGAAGCTGTCCGAGCTGGTGCCAGCGGGCAAGCTCAGGGCCACAACGGACTACGGGCATGCCGTTCCTGGCGCTGATGCCGTCGTTCTGGTGGTGCCCTTGTTTGTTGATGCCGATGCCAACCCTGACTTCGGCTGGATGGATGGGGCCACGGCCGAGCTGGCCAAGCACCTCACACCGGGCACACTCGTCTCCTATGAGACAACCCTCCCGGTGGGCACCACCCGCACCCGATGGAAGCCGATGCTGGAGGAGGGCTCCGGTCTTGTCGAAGGCAAGGACTTCCATCTGGTGTTCTCACCGGAGCGTGTACTGACCGGACGTGTCTTCGAAGATCTCCGCAAATATCCCAAGCTGGTCGGTGGGCTCTCCGACGACGGCGCCAAAAAAGCCGTTGAGTTCTACGAGGCAGTCCTCGATTTCGATGACCGTCCCGACCTTGTTCGCGGCAACGGCGTCTGGGACCTCGGATCAGCCGAAGCGTCTGAGCTGGCCAAACTCGCTGAAACGACGTATCGCGACGTGAATATCGGCCTGGCGAATCAGTTCGCCCGCTTCGCCGCGACCGCCGGAATAGACATCTATCAGGTCATCGAGGCATCCAACTCACAGCCCTACAGCCACATCCATCAGCCGGGCATCGCTGTCGGTGGCCACTGCATTCCTGTCTATCCGCGTCTGTATCTGTGGAATGATCCGTCGGCGACGGTTGTCCGGGCCGCCCGCGAAGCCAATGCAGGCATGCCGGAGTACACCGTCGGGCTGCTGGAAGGCGCC
Source organism: Arthrobacter vasquezii (assembly GCF_029455255.1). Taxonomy (NCBI): domain Bacteria; kingdom Bacillati; phylum Actinomycetota; class Actinomycetes; order Micrococcales; family Micrococcaceae; genus Arthrobacter; species Arthrobacter vasquezii. The sequence goes on from NZ_JAROKN010000017.1 coordinate 43,213, forward strand.
CATGGGGATCTGGGCGGTGCGACCGTCGTCGTGCTGGGCGCTGCCTACCGCGGTGAAGTGAAGGAGACCGCCTTCTCAGGCGTTTTCGCGACGGTGGAGGCGCTGAAGGAGCGCGGCGCGAAGGTGCTGGTTCACGATCCGATGTATACCGATGAGGAGCTCTCCTCCCTTGATTTTGATGCGTACCATGTCGGCGAGCCGGTGGACGCCGCGGTCGTGCAGGCGAACCACGCGGAGTACGCGAACCTGACGCCGTCGGATCTGCCCGGTGTAAAGACCTTCATCGACGGCCGCCGCGTGAGCAGCGCGGATAAGTGGACCGGGGTAACTTACCGGGTCATTGGCAAGGCCTGAGACGCAACGAAAGGTAGTCGTATGACATACATCGCTGACAGTGCCGACGTTTCGGATCAGGCGGAACTGGGTGAGGGCACCAAAGTGTGGCACCTCGCGCAGGTCCGGGAAAACGCAAAACTGGGGGCCAACTGCATTGTCGGACGCGGGGCGTACATCGGTACCGGCGTCTCGATGGGGGAGAACAGCAAAGTCCAGAACTATGCGCTGGTGTATGAGCCGGCGTCGCTCGGGAGAGGCGTCTTCATCGGTCCCGCGGTGGTTCTCACGAATGACACTTACCCACGCTCCATCTCACCGGATGGGACGCTGAAGAGCGCGCACGACTGGACGCCGGTCGGCGTCACGATCGAGGATGGTGCCTCGATTGGGGCGCGTGCGGTGTGTGTTGCTCCGGTGACTATCGGGGCGTGGGCGACAGTGGCTGCCGGCGCCGTCGTCACTAAAGACGTTCCCGCTTACGGGCTGATGGCAGGAGTACCCGCGCGCCGTCTCGGCTGGGTAGGTAAGGCCGGTCACCCGCTCAAGGAACAGGACGGGTTGTGGGTCTGCCCCGAGACCGGCGAGAAGTACAGCGAAGCACACGGCACACTGGCACCAGTAGAGGATCAGAAATGAGCACAGGATTCATTCCGGCAGCGAAGCCGATCGTAGGAGATGAGGAGCGTGCTGCTGTTGATGCCGTGCTCGTCTCGGGCATGTTGGCGCAGGGCGCCGAAGTTGCCGAGTTCGAGAAGGAGTTCTCGGACGTTCTCCTCGACGGTAGGGCCTCTGTTGCCGTGAACTCGGGTACGTCCGGGCTGCATCTCGGTCTGCTCGCCGCAGGTGTCGGACCGGGTGATGAGGTCATCGTTCCCTCCTTTACGTTTGCTGCAACCGCGAATTCGGTGGCGCTGACCGGCGCGACGCCTGTGTTTGCGGACATTGAGCTCGACCACTACTGCCTGGATATCGCGCATGTGGAGTCACTGATCTCCGATAAGACGAATGGGATTATGCCGGTGCACCTGTATGGGCACCCGGCGAATGTCGTCGCCTTCCGGGAACTTGCTGACGCCCGTGGCATCAAATTGTTCGAAGATGCTGCGCAGGCTCATGGGGCTGCGCTGGACGGCCGAAAGGTCGGCACCTTCGGCGATTTCGCGATGTTTTCGTTGTATCCCACGAAGAACATGACCTCAGGCGAGGGCGGCATGGTGTCCACCGGTGACGCCACGGTCGAGCGGAACCTCCGCCTGCTGCGGAACCAGGGCATGGAGCGCCAATACGAGAACGAACTGGTCGGATTCAATGCGCGCATGACCAATCTCCACGCTGCGATCGGGCGTGTTCAGCTGACCAAGGTTCTCGGGTGGACCGCACAGCGTCGGTCGAACGCGCAGTTCCTGAACGAGAACCTCGAAGGGGTCGGAACACCCGCGGTGGCCGAAGGCGCTGAGCACGTGTACCACCAGTACACCATTCGTATCTCGGGAGACCGGGACGGATTCGCCGCTGCACTGAAGGATGAGTACAACATCGGCAGCGGTGTCTACTACCCGATTCCGAATCACCGGCTACCGTCCTTCGACCGGACCGAGGACCTGCCCAACACGGAGATCGCGGCACGCGAGGTGCTCTCGCTTCCAGTGCACCCTTCACTCGATGAAGAGGATTTGGACCGGATTGTGACGGCCGTGAACAAGCTCGCCGGAGCAGGCGCATAATGGCGGATCTTCGCGTAGGCATCATCGGGTTGGGAATGATGGGCCGTCATCACGCTCGCGTCGCGCGCGAACTCGACGGCGTTCAACTGGTGGCGGTTGCCGATGCGTATGGTGATCCGCACGGGGTCGCTGGGGACTTGCCGTTGTGTGGGTCCGTTGATGAGCTGATCGCTCAGGGGATCGACATGGCGGTATGCGCTGTGCCCACCGGTCTGCACGAGGAGGTCGGGCTTGCTCTCGCAGCTGCGGGAGTGCACACCATGGTGGAGAAGCCGATCGCTTCCACCATTGAGGGCGGCGTGAAGCTGGCCGAGGCTTTCGAGGAAGCTGGTCTAGTCGGCGCGGTCGGGCACATCGAACGGTTCAACCCGGCACTTCAGTCCCTGCGCTCCCGCATCGAGAACGGCGATCTTGGAGATGTGTACCAGGTGGCCACCCGCCGTCAGGGTCCCTTCCCCTCGCGGATCGCAGACGTCGGCGTCGTGAAGGACCTCGGCACACACGACATCGATTTGACCGCCTGGCTGGCGCAGTCGCCCTACAAGTCGATCTCCGCCCGGACGAGCACGCGATCGGGGCGCCCACACGAGGACATGGTCACGGCATCCTGCCAACTCGCCAACGGCGTCATCACCTCTCATCTGGTGAACTGGCTGTCCCCAATGAAGGAACGCCTGACGGTGGTGACCGGTGAGAAGGGCGCTTTTGTTGCGGACACCCTCACGGCTGACCTGACGTTCTATGAGAACGGCACCATCAATACCGAGTGGGAAGCCGTGTCGAACTTCCGTGGCGTGAGTGAAGGCAATATCACCCGGTTGGCCCTCACCAAGCGCGAGCCTCTGAAGGCAGAACATGAAGCCTTCCGCGACGCTGTGTTGGGTAAGCGCAACGACGTCGTGACCATGCGTGAGGGTCTCAACACCCTGCGCGTGGCCGAAGCGATGATTGAGTCATCGCGCACCGGAGCTACTCTCGATGTTTCGTGAGAACCCTTCGAATTGCGGTCGCTAGCAGAATCTTCGAGCCGGAGTCCGGAGCAGCGGCCTACCGGTTGAGTGCGATGGTGAAGGAGCTTCGCGCTAGAGGCCATGATGTTCGCGTGATGACCTCGCGGGCGCCGGGAGCTACACGATCGACGCCTGAAGTAAGGCGCTGGCCTGTCCTGCGCGATAAGAGCGGTGCGGTGAGAGGCTATGTGCAATATGCGAGCTTTGACATTCCGCTCTTCTTTCGCCTTTTGTTTGGGCGACGCAACCACCTAATAATAGTTGAGCCGCCGCCAACCACCGGGGTGGTAGTGAGGCTGATCAGTGGGCTGAGGCAGACGCCTTACGCCTACTTTGCCGCGGATGTCAGTTCTGTTGCGGCTGAGGGAATAGGCGTTCCCCGACCAGTCGTCACGGTTCTACGAATACTTGAAGGATGGGTCCTGTCCGGAGCACACACGATATTCACGGTCTCTGAAGGGGTGTCGAAAGCGGTAATACAGTTGGGGGCGGATCCGAAAAACACCGTGTGCGTCGGCACAGGTATCGACACCCAGCAGTTCATCGCTGAAGGTCCCTCTGCTCATGGTGGTGACTACTTCGTCTATGCCGGAACGATGTCGGAGATCCAGGGTGCTGGCGTCTTTATCGACGCCTTCCTGCAGATCGCTGGTGATTTTCCTGACGTTAGATTGTTTATGTATGGGCAGGGAGTCGAATTCGAGGATCTCAAGAGACGTGCTCAGCCGCTCGGGGATCAGGTGCAATTTCTGGGAACGGTTAACTCCGGCACACTTTCCGCTGTACTAAGAGGGGCGACAGCCGGGCTCGCCTCAGTGCGGCCGTCGAGAGGCTACGACTTCGCGTACGCGACCAAAGCCTTCGCCAGCCTCAGTTGTGGATCGCCCGTCATCTACGCGGGGGTGGGGCCGATGAAGGACCTGGTCGAAGAAGAGTCGCTTGGGTACGCGGTACCCTGGCGTGCTGACGCTGTCGCCGATGCGATGAGGGCCGCGCTTAGTCAATCAACCACTTCACACGACAGGTCTCGATTGGCAGACTGGGTGCGGGAAAATTTCTCCTTGGAAGCTGTGAGCGGACGAGTTGGCGACGCACTCGAGCAGCGGCTGTAGTTTCCTTAGATTCCTTTTGCTGAGGTCAAGTGAGTAGCGCGTGCACGACGGCTGCAGCGGCTTCTCCCGAACCGTAAGGAGTTGCAGCGGTAGGATCGGGCGGTCGTCGTGTAACGGCTGGGCCTAGCTGAGTGAGATCTTCCGAGACAAGCACGTTCCATCCAAGCTCGACCGTTTCAACCCACTCGGTTTCCGGACGTACTGTCGTGCAAGGAACTCTGAGGAGAAACGCCTCCTTTTGCAGGCCCCCGGAATCTGTCACGACGCCGGCTGAGTGTTGGACGGCACTGATGAGTTCTGGGTACGCCAGGGGATCAATCGGCTTGATCGAGCCCTGCGAAAGATTGATCTCATGCTGCGACGCCATTGCGCGTAGGCGTGGGTGAGCAAGCAGGAGAACGGGTTTGTCTAGCGCCGCGAGCTGTTCGACTATGCAGGTGAGGCGATTCGCATCGTCCGTGTTGTCCGGACGATGGATAGTGCTGACGTAGTAGCCGCGAAGGCTGAGTCCGAGAGGGAGAGACTGTTGTTTTGCTGCAATAGCGTCTCTCGTCAGGTATAGAACGTCGGTCATGACATCGCCAACCAGGACGCTGCGCCCAGCCAGTCCCTCATTAGTTAGATGTTTCATCGCGACTTCGGTGGGGGCAAGAAGGAGATCGGCGGCGTGATCGGTGAGCACGCGGTTGTGTTCCTCCGGCATCCGACGGTTGAAGGAGCGTAAGCCAGCCTCAAGGTGTGCGACTGGGATGTGCATCTTTGCGGCAGCGATTGCCGCGGCCAGGGTCGAGTTCGTATCACCGTAGACAAGAACCCAGTCCGGTCTTACTTGATCAAAAACTCGCTCGAGCCCGGCAAGCATTGTCCCTGTTTGCTGACCGTGCGGGCCCGATCCGACGGCAAGATTGTAGTCCGGCGCAGGTATGCCGAGGTCTTGAAAGAACACGTCCGACATCAGTTCGTCGTAATGCTGACCGGTATGGGCGATGACGTGATCCGCTTTGCCTCGAAGTGCTGAGGCAATAGGCGCCAGCTTCACGAACTGGGGGCGCGCGCCGACGACGCTGAGGATTTGCATGGGATCAGATTACTCGACTTCGTGGACGGCCGCCGGACCTTCGCCATTGCGTTCACTCGATAGTTCGATGTCCCCTGGCAGCTAGGAGACGTGCGCGGAAGGCAACCAAGTTGGAGCAGTGCGCTAGCCTTATCCGGTGATTACTCAGCACAGGACTACGCCGCTCGTGGATGTAATTATCCCAGTGCACACACCAGATAGGCAGATTGAGCGGGCAGTCAGCTCGCTCGAATCGAGCGGACTTGAAATTGGCGAGAACGCTGAGTGTCGCATAACGGTGGTCTGCCATAACACCGCTGTTGATCCTATTCGACGAAAGATTGAGGCTTCATCTGGAGCGCACGTTCGATTCCTACATCTTGAGGATGGGAACAAGAGTCCAGCCGGTCCTTTCAACCTTGGATTCAGCAGCTCAACCGCTTCTTGGGTCATGATCATGGGAAGTGATGACACTTTGGAAGCAGACGCGTTAAGGCGGTGGTTGTTCGAAGCCGAGTCAACCAATACTGATGTGCTGATCGCTCCTGAAGCACATTTCGGCGGAGCCTCGATTCACACGCCGGTCGTTCGGTGGTCCAGACGAAAGCATCTGGACCCGGTGTCGGATCGGCTTGCTTACAGGACTGCCCCGCTCGGCCTGATTCGTCGAGAACTTATCGAGGAACTCGACTTGCGATTTCCAATGAATATGGCGAACGGATCAGATCAGGCGGTTTCGGCACGGCTATGGTTCTCAAATTTATCGATCACCTACGGGCGCGGATTGCCTCGGTATCTCGTGCACGATGACGCGACTGAACGCGTGACCTTCACTTTGAAGGATCTTGAGGCGGATCTCCTCTTTGTCACCGAGCTGATGAAAGACCCGTGGTTCCATAAGTTGTCTGGGAGGAGTAGACATGCGATCGTGACAAAATTGATCAGAGTCCATTTGTTTTCTCACGTCGGTATGAGAGCGGCTTCAGGCGCCTGGGACCGACGCCAAGCGACTCAAGCGGAGACAGTACTGCAGACGCTGCTCAGTGCCGCACCCCGGGCACTGAAGCCGCTTTCGATTGCTGATCGAACCCTGGTCGACGCTATAGCAAGCGGGTTGGCTGATCCTACCGCCATGGCAGAATTGTGTGCTGCTCGCCGCCGCTTCAAGCAGCCACGAACGTGGGCGCCACGCGATGTCCGGTACATACTTCATAGGGAGGCCCCTCCGCGTTTTATGGTTGCCTCAGCGCTTGTCTAGGTAGGATGCGATGAAAGTTCTGGTCATAACGACCTGGTTCCCCGGCGATCACAATCCCTCCGAAGCTCCATTCAACTTGGACCATGTGCGTGCGCTACAACACGCGGGGCACACAGTGCGTGTGCTGCATATAAGACTTAGCAATGACAGGTCGAGGGAAGTCGGATTCGATCAGGCACGCAGTGCGGTATGGCAAGGCGTGCCGGTTCGGCGGATGTTCCTTTCGCCATACCGCCCGTTCAGTGCCATGCTCAACCAGTTGACACTCTTCCGTGAGATGGCTTGGCCTGACCTGATCCACACCATGGCTTTCTCTTCCATCCTGGCTGTCATGGTGCCATGGCTCGCGCGTTGCACGACGGCAAGAGAGCCAGCATGGGTCCATACAGAGCATTGGACTGGCGCACTTGATCCTGCAAGTGTCTCGCCTCTGTGGAAGAGTCTGTCCTGGCTACGGCGCGTTTATGTACTTCCGCATCAGGTCACCGGCGTTGGGAAAGCGCTGGTGGAAGCGATCCGCCCCTTCGCTCGGCCGGGTGCGGTGACCGTCGTCCCGTGTGTGGTGCGTTGCGTTGAGGGTCCGAGTGAGCCGAGGTTCGGGTCGCCCGTGAAATTGGTCGCAGTGGGCGCAGTCGCTCAGCGAAAACGGCCATTCGCAGCCATAGATACCATCGAATGGCTGCACGAACGCGGCCTTGCCGCGCAGCTTACCTGGGTGGGTGACGGGCCACTGAGACTTGCCTGCCAGAAGCGGCTTGGCGAAAAAGGACTGGAGCACTCAGTGCGATTTGTTGGGGCAGTTCAACCTGATCAGGTGCCCATGTATCTGCAAGCGGCTGACCTGTTCCTCCTGCCGTCTTCACATGAAACTTTCTTCGCTTCCGCGGCCGAGGCCATCGGAGCCGGCCGAGGAGTGGTGATCTGCAGACTCCCCGGACTGGGAGATTTTCTAACGGAGGAAAACAGCATACTGGTTGAAGATGCCAGTGCGGAGACGCTGGGAACGGCAGTGCTTGAAGCGTCATCGCGATTCCGAAACGTGGAGGCGAAACACATGGCGTCGTCCATCCGTCAGAACTACAGCATAGAAGCGGTTTCAGCACAATTCTCCTCTGTCTACAGAGCAGCTTTGGCGCGAGCGTAACCCGCCACTCACCTTGAATCTGCAGGCACCCCGCCGCTGCCATAATGGGATCATGCAATCTCCGCGTCTGTTGATCCTGTCCTTCTCTCCAATCCGCTCCGATGCGAGGGTGCTCAAGCAGGTACAGCTACTCAAAGACAGATATCGGGTAACAACCTGTGGATATGGATCGGCGCCAGATGGAGTGGAAGATCATGTCGAAATTCCTTCTGCGCTAGTTGCGTGGCATTTCCATAAACGCTCTTTGATTGCGCATGCTTACGAGCGCGCGTACTGGAGTAATCCAGTAATTGCGCACTTGAGAACAACATTGACGCCAGGACGATATGACGCTGTACTAGCAAACGACATCGAAACAGCTGGCCTGGCTAGCTGGATAGCCCCAGTGAAGGGCTTCCACTTGGATCTTCACGAATACAGCCCGCGTATGAAGGAGGAGGTCCTTCGGTGGAGATGTTTTCTGGGCCCCTTCATGTCCTGGATGGTGCGCCGCTATGGTGTACTTGCTTCGTCTACCACAACGGTGGGGGCACGGATTGCGGAGGAGTATGGAAGGAAGTTCAGGTTAGAGGCAGCAGTGGTGACTAATGCGGCACCGTTCGTGGACTGCGCTCCGAGTCCAGTTGGCGATCCAATTCGTCTGGTCCATTCAGGCGCTGCAAAGCAGGGACGCCATCTCGACGTAACGCTTGATGCTATGGCAGCGATCAGGAGTAATGCGACACTCGCGTTATATCTCACTCAAAACGAAGGTGCCTATTTCGAGGGTTTACGCCGCAGAATCGAGCATATGCCCAATGTCACGCTACATCCCCCTGTCGCTTACGAAGATCTGCCTGCAACATTGAACTCCTATGACGTCGGAGTATTTTTGTTGCCGCCCGTCAATTTCAATCACAGGTGGGCATTACCGAACAAATTTTTTGATTTTGTGCAGGCGCGTCTTGGTATCGTAATGGGACCTTCACCAGAAGCTGCCAACCTCTTGAAATCAGAAGGACTGGGAGTGGTCGCAGAGGACTTCACTGCGGCAAGTTTTGCCTCAGCCATCGACTCGCTAAATGCAGTGAACGTTTCTTCTTTCAAGCAAGCTGCACACGATTCGGCTGAGAGACTTGCTGCTGCCGAGCAAGTGAAGAGATGGGGCTCGGCAATCGACGCTCTATTCTCAGGATCTCCAACGTGATGAGGCCCCGTGTGCTTCATTTCAATGATTGCGCATTCGTTGCGCGTAGCCTAGTCAGCGCCGCGGAACGGGTAAACCTGCACTGGCGCTACCTGCCACCCGAAGAGGTAAGACCCAAAGTGGTCCCCGATTCCAAGCTCGGGACGAAAGCGACTTACATACCTTACTGGCTTCGGCGAATTGAAGTAGTTTCACGCTGCGATGTGGTTCATGTTCATTACGGCACCTCCGCCAAGCTTCTCCGAGATCGCGGTGTTCCAACCCGCCCCTACGTTCTAACGCTTCATGGATCGGACATCCGAAGGCAGTGGAAGGACCCGCGCTACCATACTCAGATTCAGCGCGCGATTGACGAAGCGGCGCATGTTTTCTACGCGAACACAGACAATGTTCAGGACGCAGTAGCCGCCCGACCGGACGCGGAGTACTTGCCATCCGTCATCGATCTAGCGCTCCTTCCTCAGTGGAGACCTGAGCGCGAGCCGCCAAGGATAGTTTTCGTATCTCGCTGGGATGACGATAAAGGCGTCAGCCAACAGCTGACGCTAGCCGCTGAACTGAGTAGGGCCGTCGGCGACCGCGTCGAGTTAGTAGGCGTGGATTGGGGCCCGGGAGCAAACGAAGCTCGTCGTTGCGGTGTCCAGCTGCTGCCCAGGATGCCGCAATCAGAATTTCACCGGGTGGTCGCTCGTGCGCACATGGCGGTTGGGCAGGCCTCGAATTACTTTTCGACCAGTGAATTCGAGGCGCTCAGTATGGGAGTCCCGATGGCCGCGCTCGGTTCGCGCCTTCCACGGCCCGACGACGGAACAGTCCCACCGGTCATGGAAGGAAGCGTTTCGGCGGTTGTCGAGCAGATCGTCGAAGCAATGGCTGACCCGTTGAGAATGAGCGTTGATCTTGGCGGAGCCGCCTGGGCACGGCCGCGCTACGATGCCGGAGCCTACGTTCGACGACTAGCTACTCTCTATACTGCAGTAGCGTCATGAGATTCGGTGCCCGCAACCGCTTCGTGGAGACCTGCTAGCGCTGCCTGCTGAGCGAAGTCCTTATTCTCCCGTACAACTTCTTCGAAAGTCCCTCTCGTGATTACGGAGCCTGCTTTCATGAAGCAGATTTGATCGCTATGTCGGACAGTGGACAGTCTGTGGGCCACTGAAATGACTGTGATCTCGCCGTGGAGTTCTCGGATCGCAGCAGCTACCGCGGCTTCGGTGGCGGTGTCAAGGGCACTGGTGGCCTCGTCGAGGACCAAAACAAGCGGGTTCACATAGAGGGCTCGGGCGATGCCAAGCCGTTGTCTCTGTCCACCGGACAGAGCAAGGCCACGTTCGCCTACGCGACCATGTATGCCGCCCGCTCTTGCCTCCACTGTCTCCAGGAGTTGCGCTCTGCGTAGGGCTTCCCGAACGCGGTCTTCGTCGAAGTCTGATGTCCAGGTCAGAGCCACATTCTGGGCGATTGAACCATCGAAAATGGCCACGTCTTGCGGCACATAGCCGACCCTGGTCCGCCAGTCAGCGAGCACATCCCTCAAGTCTGTCTCGTCGAGCTTCATTGTTCCCTCAGAAGGAGTAAGCAGGCCCAGAAGGATATCTATGAGCGTGGACTTTCCGGCTCCCGACTGTCCGACTATTCCCAGCGAGGATCCCAGCGGCACGTCTAAGTCGATGTTCTGTAGTGCCGGCTCCGATGCTCCAGGGTATGTGAAATTGACCCCGTTGAGATGCAAGGTTTGGGGCTCACCCTCAATTTTCTGTAAGCCGATGTTTTCAAAGGAGGCCCGATAGATTTGGGCCTGTCGGATATCGTCCATCACTACGCTTGTGTACGGAAGGGTGGACTGGGACTGTGTTAGTTGTGATTGAACAGAAGTAAGCGACGGAACCATTTTGAACCCAGCCAGGCCGAATACCGCGACCGAGGCTAGAGCGCCCTCGAGTCCGCCAATAATGAATGAGACTCCTCCGACAAGAAGAAACCCGCCGATCAACGCCATGTCGACCACGAACCGGGGTACGGCCGACATGAAACGTATATTCGACCTTGCGTGTGCGGCCCGAGATCTACTTGCTAGAACCACGTCGCCTACTTGCCGTGCCTTGTCCCGCAGAGTTATCTCCTTGAGCGCCGAGATCATTTCCGACACGAGGCTCGACATCCGCATCGCCGCGTCGCGATTCACCCGGCCAGCCTGCAGCGCCTTCTTAGACAAGAATAAATACATGATAGAGGCGATTAACCCGAGATAGACGAGCGTGATCAGAGCTGTGAAAGGTTGGGCAACGACAAGAATTACCAGTACAGATGCAAAGGTCAAAAGGTGCGACGGAATAGTTACTGCTGGGATGAGGACTCCCGAGATGGTGTTTGCAATTCCGACATCAATGAGTCGTACGAGCTCTGCTGTAGACCTTTTCATGCGTTCGGTCCAGGGTGAGCGTATATAGCTATCGAACAAATGAGTACCAATCTCAAGTTCGAATTCCGCGAACTTTCGGGTAGACACCCACTGAAGCCAGATGCTCAGTATGGACTTGATTATCATCAGGGATGCTGACGCGACGAGAACCCACAAGCTTGCGGATTGCGACACAGTCCCGATGACCGGAAGTTGCAGATCCCCACCCGCCAGGATCTCGGTCATGACGAGCGCAAATACGCCGAGTGCGACCGCGTCGAGCAGTGACAGCGCCGACAACAATGCGCCGAAAACGATGATGAAACGACGGGCGTTCTGTGGCAGAAGCGGCAGTAGGTCGCGCACGGTTTGAAAAAGCTGCTTCACGACAATACTCCGAGTGGCGAAAGGGAAACGGGCAAAGCCTGTTCGGGTCGCAGTCCATACTACGTGGATTCAACAGGGGCTTCGCCATAACCACCGCGAGGTAGTGGCCCTCATCTTTGCGAGTGGTGCGCCTTGTGTAATCGTGCAGGGGCTGGCTGGAGACTTAGTCATGTCCACACGAGGTCGAGCCAAGCGACCCGCATACGATTCGGATGTCGTCACGTGCTAACACTGCACGGTGAGGACATTCGCATCCGAGAGAGCTACGGTACGACGCGCGGATTGACGCCTAGCAATTGCCGCCAGTGGTTGGGTCCCGGGTAGGAGTCCGGTGACTGTGTGAGTTTCGCATCCGATAATGGGTGCAGGAGGAAATTCACAGATTATGGCACGTAGGCATACCCCGGATCAGGTCGTCGCGAAGGTCCGGCAGGGGCAGAAGATGCTCAATGACGGCAAGCCGATGATCGAGGTCATCAAGGAGCTGCAGGTCACCGAGGCAACCTGGTATCGGTGGCTGCAGCAGTACGGTTCCGAGCAGAACGCAGCCCAAACCAAAGCGGTCAAGGACTTGGAGAAGGAAAACGCCCGGCTGAAGCGGTTGCTGGCCGAGAAGGAACTGGCCATCGACATCCTGAACGAGGTGGCTAAGGGAAAATTCTGAGCCCCGAACCTCGCCGCCGGGCAGTGCGCATGGCGGTGAAGAAGTTCGGGGCGTCCGAGAGATTCGCGTGCAAGGTGCTGGGTCAGAACCGTTCCGCGCTGCGCAAGTCACGCCCAGCGGTCAGCTTCGAGGAAGCCCGGCTACGCGCGGCGTTGCGGGCCATCGC
>NZ_JAROKN010000018.1:0-54152 GCF_029455255.1 Arthrobacter vasquezii
CGATCTCCCCACCCCTGCCGCGATGGCACCGCGGCCCAACGGTCCCGCCGCGCCCGCCGTCGTTGCTGCTCCCCCGATTCACAGCACCCCGCTGGCGGAGGCGGAGAAGTTCGCCCGCGTGGAGGAAGACGGTCATGTCTTCCTGCTCGTGGACGGCGAGGAGTTCCCCGTAGGCCAGTACCCGGATGCCCCGCGCGAGGAAGCGCTGGGCTACTTCGTGCGCAAGTACGACGACGTCGCCGGCCAGGTCACACTGCTGGAGCAGCGGGTCCACGCAAAAGCACCCACCACGGACATGAGGAAGACCGCCGCCCATCTTGCCGAGCAGGTCTCCGAGCGGAAGATGGTCGGCGATGTCCGTGCCCTGGAGGCCCGGCTTGAAGCACTGGTCAGCCTCGTCACGGAGCTTGAGTCCGCGGAGAAGGCCGAGCAGGACGCCGCCCGCGCCCGCGAAAGGGAAGCACGGGAGGCGATCGTTGCCGAGGCCGAGGAGATCGCCGGCCGCGATCCGTCCACCGTGCAGTGGAAGGCCAGCAGCAACCGGATGAACGAATTGTTTGAGCAGTGGAAAGCTGCTCAGAAGTCCGGGCTTCGGCTCGGGCGGGGCACCGAGGACGCACTGTGGAAGCGGTTCCGCTCGGCCCGCACTATCTTCGATCGTCACCGCAGGGCGTACTTCTCGCAGCTCGACAATGACAACGCAGAGGCAAAACAGGCAAAGGAAGCACTGATCCGCCGCGCCGAGGAGCTTTCCGCCTCGACCGACTGGGGTCACACTGCAGCCGAGTACCGGCAGCTCATGGACGAGTGGAAGGGGTCGAAGCGGGCGAGCCGCAAGGACGACGACGCCCTCTGGACCCGTTTCCGGGCTGCACAAGACGTGTTCTTTGCTGCCCGCAAAGCTGCAAACGAGGCCATTGATGAGGAATACGGTTCAAACCTCGTGGTAAAGGAAGCCCTCATCGCGGAAGCGCGTCAGCTTCTGCCAGTCAAGGACGCCACCGCGGCCCGGAAGGCACTGCAGTCGATTCGGGACCGCTGGGAAGAAGCCGGGAAGGTTCCCCGGGCGGACATGGGGCGCGTCGAAGCGCGCCTGCGTGAAGTGGAAGATGCAGTGCAGGCCGCGGAGCAGGAGCACTGGCAGCGCACCAACCCGGAGACCAAGGCACGCACCAACAGCGCGCTCAGCCAGCTCGAGAGCACCATCGCGTCCCTCGAGGAAGACCTGGCAGCAGCGGAGAAGAACGGGGATGCCCGCCGGATCTCCGAGGCACGTGAGGCACTCGAGGCGCGCAGGCAGTGGCTGGACATGCTGCAGAAATCGGCGCAAGACTTCTCGTAGGCACGTACGGCCTCCAGGCATGAAGTCCCGGTCCACCGTTATCCACAGCGGGTAGGCCGGGACTTTCCCTTTTCCTGCCGGTTGGGGAAGCTTGAGGCATGCCATATTCGCAAGGACCTCCTGTGCAGGGCCGCGGGCTTGCCCATCGGGACCTTGCCATCAACTCCACGGGCGGAGTGCTGTTCCACGGCGGAAGCCTGTTCAGTTCCGTCGAGTTGCAGGCCATGCGGATGGACGGCTTGATGGCGCATGTCTGCGGGGAGTCCTACGTGCGCACAGATCAGCCGTCAACTCCGGCGATTCGCGCCCAGTCAGCCATCAACACGGTTCCGCGCTCTCTCCACGCGCGGGTTGCGCTCGCCCGCCAGAGCGCGGCCTGGGTGTACGGCTGCGCCCCTGCTCCAGCTGTCGTCAGCTTGGTCACCGATCATCGCCGGCGCACAACGGCGCTTCCCGCCTTCTGTGATGCGGTGATGCATCAGGTCACCCTAGGGCCCTGCGATCTTTCCACAATCGGCGGTGTGCCAGTGACCTCTCCATTGCGGACTGCGCTCGACGTCGCAATTCACGGTCAGGATTTCTGGGCTGTTGAGACGCTCAAAAGCATTGCCGCAGCACCTGGACTGCGCTGCCCGCTGCACCTGGTGATCCTCTCGCTGGAGAGTTCCGTGCGGGTGCCCGGAAAAGCACGTGCGTTGAGTCGCTTGCGCGAGGCCCTGCGTGTCAGCCGCTAGATGCGCCGCTGGGATCCGGTGGTCCGGTAAACGTCAAACACGCCGTCAATCCTTCTCACCGCGCTGAGGATGTGGCTCAGGTACTTGGGATCGCCCATCTCGAAAGCGAACCGCGACATAGCCACCCGGTCGGTCGACGTGTTCACGCTCGCTGCCAGGATGTTCACATGGTTCTCGGACAACACCCTGGTCACATCCGAGAGAAGGCTCTTGCGGTCCAACGCCTCTACCTGAATCTCCACCAGGAACACACTGGACTGCGTGGGAGCCCATTCCACGTCCACGATCCGGCCCGGTTGGTCCCGCAGCTCCTGGACGTTCCGGCAGTCGTTACGGTGCACCGAGACCCCAGACCCCCGCGTGACGAACCCGACGATCGGATCGGGAGGGACCGGTGTGCAGCAGCGGGCCAGCTTGACCCAGACGTCACCCACACCGCGCACGGTGACGCCTGAATCCGAGAACTTGGGGCGCCGCGGCTGCGTTGCGACCGTCGCCTCAGCGATGTCTTCCTCAGCGCCGGCATGGCCGCCCATCTGGGTGACAAGGTGCTCGATGACGTTCTGGGCCGAGGAATGTCCGTCTCCAACAGCGGCGTAGAGCGCTGAAATGTCCGCATGACGCAGTTCCTGGGCCACCGCCAGCAGGGCGTCGTGCGTCATCATCCGCTGCAAAGGAAGATTCTGCTTCCGCATAGTGCGCGTCAGCTGGTCCTTGCCCTTCTCAATCGCTTCTTCGCGGCGTTCCTTGGTGAACCACTGACGGATCTTGTTCCGCGCCCGAGGACTCTTGACGAATCCCTGCCAGTCCTGGCTTGGCCCGGCTCCCTCCGCCTTTGAAGTGAAAATTTCCACCCAGTCGCCGTGGTTAAGCTCGCTGTTGAGCGGCACAAGCTTGCCGTTGACCCGGGCTCCAATGGTGCGATGACCAACCTCGGTATGCACGGCGTAGGCGAAGTCGACCGGCGTCGATCCGGCGGGCAACGCCATGACCTCACCCTTGGGCGTGAACACGAATACTTCACGGGCGTTGATCTCAAACCGCAGCGAGTCGAGGAACTCGTCGGGATCGGATGTCTCCTGCTGCCAATCCACCAGGCTGCGAAGCCATCCCATATCACTGTTGTCCGGAACACCGCTGGTGCCGGCCCCGCCCTGATTCTTGTACTTCCAGTGCGCTGCCACACCGTACTCGGCACGCCGGTGCATATCATGTGTGCGGATCTGGATCTCAACGGGACGCCCGCCGGGGCCGATCACCGTCGTGTGCAGCGATTGGTACATGTTGAACTTGGGCATCGCGATGTAGTCCTTGAACCTGCCCGGGAGCGGGTTCCACCTCGCATGCAGTTGCCCAAGGGTTGCATAGCAGTCGCGCACCGAGTCAACGAGCACGCGTACACCCATCAGGTCGTGGATGTCGTCGAAGTCCTTACCCCGCACGATCATCTTCTGGTAGATCGAGTAGTAGTGCTTAGGGCGTCCTGTGATGGTGGACTTGATCTTCACCGAGCGCAGGTCCTCGCCGATCTGATCCCGGACGAGGTTCAGGTGCTTTTCGCGCTCCGGAGTGCGGTCCCCCACCATCCGCACAATCTCCTCGTAGACCTTGGGATGCAGCGCCGCGAAGGAGAGATCCTCAAGTTCCCACTTAATGGTGTTCATGCCCAGGCGGTGCGCGAGGGGTGCGAAGATCTCGAGGGTTTCCCGTGCTTTTCGAGCGGAGGATTCGGCTGATACGAAGCGCCACGTCCGCGCGTTGTGCAGCCTGTCAGCCAGCTTGATCACGAGGACCCGGATGTCCTTGGCCATAGCGACAACCATCTTGCGGACGGTCTCCGCTTGGGCTGCGTCGCCGAAGGATACCTTGTCCAGCTTGGTGACTCCGTCAACGAGCATTGCCACTTCCTGGCCGAAGTCACGCCGGATGTCATCAAGGGTGCAACTGGTGTCCTCGACGGTGTCATGCAGGAGAGCGGCGGCAAGGGTTGTCCCGGTCATGCCGAGCTCAGCGAGAATGGTGGCTACCGCAACCGGGTGGGTGATGTAAGGATCACCACTTTTGCGCTTCTGGCCCTCGTGACTGCGCTCAGCCACTTCATAAGCCCGCTTGATGAACTCAAGATCCTCTTTCGGATTGTTCGCGCGGGCGGTGCGCAACAGCGGTTCGAGGACCGGAGAATAATCTGTGGTTCCCCGTCCGGCAAGGCGTGCGAGGCGGGCACGGGTTCGTTCCCTGCGGCCAGGCGCGACGGCCCCTTCAGTAGCAACCGGGGACCCGGATCCGGTCGCGGGGCGCTCCGGCGGCGGAGCCACCGTACGGGTTGGTTGTGTACGTGCTTCGGTGCCCGGACCTGTGGACGGTCCGGTTCCGGACGGGCGTCCGGGACCACTGGCTTCAGCCACCCATTACCCCACTTCCGTTGGACTTCCGTCATCCCCACCGCGGACGGGTAAGGCTACAACATCCCACACTCACGGCTGCCTCTCCAAGTTTATCCGCCGTCCGCGGCATCCCGTGCACGTTTTGCCGTCCGCGTAGAGATCAGTGCCGCTTCCGGAAGATGGAACGCCAACGGCCCGGCACCTCGCAGGTACCGGGCCGTTGTCTCGGTGTGCGCCGCAACGCAGCGAGGTCACGCCGGAGCGGTATCAGCTTCCTTGGCTTCGAGGGAGCGGCGGTGCATTACGCGCTTCTCCTGCTTGCGGATGTCAGGCTCGTTCATCCGAAGCATCGCGTACATGGGAGCAGCAACGAACACGGTGGTCAGCGTGCCGATGATGATACCGACGAAAAGCGCCAGTGAAAGGTCCCGCAGGGTGCCCGCGCCGAGCAGCATCGCGCCGATGAAAAGAATTGCAGCGACTGGCAGGACGGCAACAACGGAGGTGTTGATCGACCTGACAAGTGTCTGGTTGACCGCCAGGTTGACCTGCTCTCCGAAGGTCCGCTTGCTGGACACCTCCAGATCTGCCGTATTCTCCCGAATCTTGTCAAAGACCACGACTGTGTCATACAGCGAATAGCTCAGGATCGTCAGGAAGCCGATGACTGCCGATGGAGTGACTTCGAAGTCACTGAGCGAGTAGATGCCGGCAGAAGTCACCATCACCACCACCAGCGCCGCCATTGCCGCAACCGACATCTTCCAGGTGCGGAAGTAGATCGCCATCAGCGCCGCGGCGAGAGCCACAAAGACAACCAGACCGATGATCGCCTGGCGGCTGACATCCTCTCCCCAGGTGGGCCCCACGAAGTTGGACGTGACGTCTTCCTCCGTGACGTTATAGGCGCCGATCAGCCCATCACGCACGCTCAGGGTTTGGTCATCGCTGAGTCGTTCCGTCTGGATACGCATGGTTTCCGGGGCAATGTTGGTTACCCGCGGAACCGCTTCCGGCACCACCTCGGTGACGGCTTGTTCGCCCGCGGCGACGGAAGTGTCCTGCACATTCGAGACGGTGAATTCTGACCCACCGCGGAAGTCGATGCCCAGGTTGAACCCACCCTTGATCACCGGAACCAGCAGCGAGAGCAAGATCGCCACACCGGCGATCATGAACCACAGGTTGCGCTTTCCAACGAAGGGATAGGACCGCTTGCCGGAATACAGTTCGTTTCCGAATTCGGCAAAACTGAACCGGCTCATCGGTTGTCCCCTTCCTTGGTTCCGCGTGCTTGCGCACTGACGGTCTTTTGTTCTTCAACGGCCTTCTGCTGTTCAGCCAGGCGCCGTTCAGCAATAGTCATGCGCCGCTCAGCTTCACCCGCAGCGGCCTTGTTCCGGCCGCGCAGTTCAACTGCGGGCCGCTCTACCGGCTTGTGCCGCACCCGGCCGGCTCCGCGGTACAGCGGAAGCACGCCGAGTCGCGAGGGATCAAGCCCGGACCAGCGGTGACCCTCGCCGAAGAACCGGGTCATGGCGAGCAGTCGCATTACCGGGTGGGTGAACAGGAACACGACAACGAGGTCGGCGATTGCCGTCAATCCAAGCGTGAACGCGAAACCGCGCACGTTTCCGACGGCCACGAAATACAGCACGACGGCGGCGAGAAGGTTCATGGCCTTGGACGCCAGTACGGTTCGCTTGGCACGCCGCCACCCGTTCTCGACAGCCGGGACCAGACCACGGCCGTCACGGAGCTCATCCCTGATGCGTTCGAAGTACACAATGAATGAGTCTGCTGTCTGACCGATTGCGACAATCAGCCCCGCTACACCGGCGAGGGATAGCCGATAGTTTTCTGTCCAGCCGAGGATGCAGATTGCCAGGTAGGTAAGCACCCCGGCCACCACGAGCGAGGCGATCGTCACCAGGCCGAGCATCCGGTACTGGAAGAGCGAGTACACAGCGACGAGAACCAGCCCGATCACGCCGGCGATCAGACCGAGTCGCAATTGGTCGGCTCCGAGCGTGGCGGAGATCTGCTGTTCACTCTGAATTTCGAAGCTGATGGGCAACGCACCGTACTTCAGCTGCTCTGCGAGAGCTGCTGCCGATTCCTCCGTGAAGCTGCCGCTGATCTGCGGACGCCCGTCAGGAATCACTGCGTTGGTGGTGGGAGCTGAAACAATAACGCCGTCCAGCACGATGGCGAACTGGTTCCGTGGATCTCCCGGACCGATGGCGAACAACCGCTCGGTTACTTCGCGGAAGGTCTCGGTACCCTCATCGTTGAAGTCGATGTTGACGACCCACTCATTCAGGGTCTGGCCCTGGGCACTGCGCGCCATGCCGTAATCGGCTGACTCGATCTCAGTGCCGCGAACCTCGACCGGACCGAGGATGTACTTCCCCTGTGTGTCCGGCTCGCAGGCAACCATCGGCTGGTCGGCGGGAGCCGGCTCGACTGCAGGCTCAAGTGCCTCCGGACTGGTGCAGTCAGTCGACTCGAACTCCTGCAGAAGCTCGGGGGTTATCCAGTTGGGATCGCTGGCACCAGTCGGTTCGGCACTCGGAGTGGGAAGCTGGTCTTCGGGCGTCGGCGTCTCAGCCGCCGGGGCAAGCCCAGGGCCTCCGAAAAGCACGGGCCGGAACTCCATCTGGGCCGATGCCTGGATCAGTTCCCGCGTCTCCGGTTCAGGGATGCCCGGGAGCGCGACAATGACGTTCTGTCCCGACTGCGTGCTGATCTCGGCCTCGGCGACACCGCTGCCGTCGACGCGCTGCCGGATGATCTCGACCGCCTGGTCAAGCTGTTCGGGGGTTATTTCCTCGCTGCTGCCCTGTACCTCGGGTGCGAGGATCATCTGGGTACCGCCCTCGAGGTCGAGGGCGAGCTTCGGTGCCCAGCTGGCGTTACTCCACAGCGAGCCTCCGCCGAGCAGCAAGGCGAGGAGTGCAAAGACTACGCCGAGCCATACGAGGGTACGTTTGGCGGCGGAGCCTGGGCCGGTTCGTGCCATGGTGCGTGAATCCTTTGGGTGTTGGAATTCGAGACGTGACGGGCCGAAGGAGTACGGCCGTGTCGCAGGTTACTGGTCTTTGTCGTTTCGGTCGCGCGCGTTTTCCCTGTTCAGCCGCTCGGCTGACTCTTCCGGTGTCTCTTCGCGAAGCGGGCGGTCAGCATCGCTGAGCGGGTCCGTCAGTGAGGAGGCGTCGTCGGGAACGCTGTGCTCTTCCTCGACCACCGGTTCCGGGGCGACCACCTTGCTCAGGGTCTGGGAGTGAACGGTCGCGGTAACACCCGGGGAAAGCTCGATAAGGGCCTTGTTGTTGTCCTCGTCGAGGGAAACGATGGTGCCGAAGAGACCGAAGTTGGTCATGACCTCGGTACCCGGGACCATCTGGGTGCGCTGCTCCGCGACCTGCTTTTTCATCTTCCGCTGCTTGCGGAACATGGTGAAGATCAGAAAGGCGAGAGCCAACGGGAGGAGCAGGCTGAAGATGTCAAACCCGCCACCCGTCTGCTCGGTGGTCTGGGCAACTACATTTGCGAGCACAGAGAAGATCCGTTCCTATATTTGGTCAGCACAGTCGGCTGCGGTGCAGGTGATTCCGACGCTGAAATTCCGCGGCTGCGCGCGGTCCGCGGGAGCACTGCCTGACTATTAAGCCAGCAGTGTTTCCAAAGCTTTGACCGTGCGCTGCGCCACACGTCAGAACAGTCTACGGGGAATGGGCCTCAACTTTCGCACTAGCCGCTGTTGCGGCTCCATTCCGTTTCGCTCCCGAGCGCCATTTCGACCCCGGAAACGGGATCATCCTCGTATACCGGGAAAAGTCCTTCGGGCATGGCTGCTGCGATTGATGCAGGCATGACCAGACCCAGATGTTCCCACGCAGCTGCTGTGGCGATTCGCCCGCGCGGCGTTCTGCCGAGCATCCCCTCGCGCACGAGATACGGCTCGGCGACCGTTTCCACGGTCTCGGGTTCTTCCCCTACTGCAATGGCCAGAGTGGACAGTCCCACCGGCCCTCCATTGAACTTTGTCACAAGCGCCGTCAGCACAGACCGGTCGAGGCGGTCGAGTCCTTTGGCGTCAACCTCGTACATATCCAGAGCGGATCCGGCGCACCGTGCATCGATGACGTCCACGCCGTTCACAAGTGCCCAGTCACGAACGCGCCGGAGGAGGCGGTTCGCGATTCTGGGGGTGCCGCGGGAACGTCCGGCTACCTCAGCAAAGGCTGCGGAGTTGACCCGCATGTCCATCATCATGGCCGAGCGCCGGAGAACGAGCTCAAGCTCCGCCGTGGAGTAGAACTCGAGATGGCCGGTGAATCCAAACCGGTCGCGCAGCGGACCCGGCAGCAGCCCGGCGCGGGTGGTGGCGCCGACCAGGGTGAAAGGTGGCAGATCCAGCGGAATCGCTGTTGCGCCCGGCCCTTTGCCCACGATGATGTCTACCCGGAAGTCCTCCATTGCCATGTACAGCATTTCTTCCGCAGGGCGCGACATGCGGTGGATCTCGTCGAGAAAGAGCACCTCCCCCTCGGTCAGCGAGGACAAGATAGCGGCGAGGTCTCCGGCATGCTGGATGGCGGGGCCTGAACTGATGCGGAGGGGCGCATTCATCTCCGCGGCGATGATCATCGCCAGGGTGGTCTTTCCGAGCCCGGGAGGTCCGGAAAGGAGAACATGGTCCGCGCTGCGGCCACGCATCCGGGATGCTTCGAGGACGAGGGACAGCTGGCGGCGCACTCTTGCCTGACCGACGAAATCATCCAGGTTCTTCGGCCGCAGGGCTGCCTCGACCGCCCGGTCCTCCGGATCCACGGCCGGCGAGACAAGGGGCTGTTCCTGATCTGTCATCAGTTCACCGAAGCCCGTGCCGAGCTGCGGGCGCCATCCTGGCCCAGCCTGCGCAGTGTGAGCTTCAGGATCGAACCGACATCCCCAGATGCCGCAATCTCTGGAGAATCCTTCACTGCGGCGTCGATGGCTGAGCCGGCGTCCTTTTCCGACCAGCCCAGACCCATCATCGCGGCGAGAACCTGTGACTGCCAGGCGCCGGAAGCTGTAGTTGGGGTATCCGTCTCAAGCGGAATGAGTTTGTCAGCGAGTTCAAGCACAATGCGTCGCGCGCCCTTGGGGCCGATCCCCGGCACCTTGCTGAATGCTTTGTCATCCCCGGACGATGCGGCGGTGCGGATGGCCGCCGGGGCGTACACCGCGAGCACCGCCAGCGCCAACCGTGGGCCTACGCCGCTGACGCCCAGCAGTGTCTCGAACACCTCACGCTCGTCGGCATCCGTGAATCCGAACAGGGTCATGGAATCCTCGCGGACTATCAGCGAGGTGTTGAGCCTGGCCTGGTTGCCAAGCCGGAGGGTGGAAAGAGTCTGGGGCGTTGCCTGTACCTGCATTCCGAACCCGTTGACGTCGAGTACGGCCGAGTGCAGGCCCACATGGCTTACGGTCCCGGTCAGAGAACTGATCATGCGCTGGGCTCCAGATGCTGAGAATCGAAACGAATATCACCGAACATATCTACGAATCAGCGTACGTCCCGGCGCGGACTATCCGGCGCCGCCACACCGATGTACTCCGGCACGCAGACTACCCGGGAGTAGGTTCATCGCCGTTGACGCGCCTTCGCTTCCGCTTCCGCCCACAGCCGTTGGGCTGCGGTCTGGCCAACCCCACCCTGGCTTCGGGCTGAGGACGTAGTTCCGGTTCGCCAGGCGTGCGTGATGGCAAGTGCCAGTGCATCAGCGGCGTCGGCAGGGGTGGGCGGCGTTGCGAGGCGAAGGATTTTCGTCACCATCTTGGTCACTGCGGCCTTGTCAGACTGGCCGTTACCCGTCACTGCCGCCTTGACCTCGGTCGGTGTGTGAAGCGCTACCGGAATGCCCCGCCTCGCCGCCGCCGCTATCACCACGCCCGAAGCCTGAGCGGTACCCATGACGGTGCTGACGTTGAGCTGGCTGAAAACGCGTTCGACGGCGAGCACCGCCGGTGAGTGCGTGTCCAGCCACACATCCACTGACTCGGCGATCATCAGCAGGCGGCGATCGAGGCTGTGGTCAGCCGGCGTACCGACCACACCGACCGCCACCAGAGTGGCGCGCCGGTTCGGTTCGACATCGACCACGGCAAGTCCGCAGCGGGTCAACCCCGGGTCAACACCCATGACCCGCAGTGTCACGGGTGTCCCCCAAGATGGGCGGAGCGGAAACTAATCGTCGCTCTCCAGCTCAGCGAGCACGTCATCGCCGAGCTCCGCATTCGAGTACACGTTCTGGACGTCGTCGAGCTCTTCGAGCGCGTCCACGAGCTTGAGGAACTTGCGTGCGGCGTCCGCATCGAGTTCAACCTGCATCGACGGGACAAACTCGACCTCGTCGGTCTCGTATTCGATACCGGCTTCTTCGAGACCCGCGACGACCGCGCGGAGGTCTGTGGGCTCGGAGTGAACGTCGAATGATTCACCCGACTCCTTCACCTCTTCAGCGCCTGCGTCCAGGACTGCCATCAGGACATCATCCTCCGACAAGTCTTTCTTCGGCAGGGAGACTACGCCTTTGCGCGCGAACAGGTAGGCGACCGATCCGGGATCAGCAATTGATCCACCGTTTCGGGTAATGGCGACCCGGACCTCCGAGGCTGCACGGTTCTTGTTGTCCGTGAGGCATTCGATGAGCAGCGCCGAACCCTGGGGTCCGCGCGCTTCATAAATGATCTCCGAGTAGTCGACGACTTCGCCGGTGAGCCCAGCGCCGCGCTTGACCGCCCGGTTGATGTTGTCGATGGGAACGGACGTCTTCTTGGCCTTCTGCACGGCAAGCTCGAGGGCCGGATTGCCCGCCAGGTCAGCGCCGCCGGCGCGGGCCGCCACCTCGATATTCTTGATCAGCTTCGCGAAAGACTTGGCGCGCTTGGCGTCAATCACGGCCTTCTTGTGTTTGGTGGTAGCCCATTTAGAGTGCCCCGACATGCTCTGCCCTTCTTTGTGCGATCAACGATAGGAAAAGCTCATGGATGCGATGCTCACCGGTCACTTCCGGGTGGAAGCTCGTGGCGAGCAGGTTTCCTGAGCGAACTGCAACAATCCTAGCGACCGGCTGTGCCCTGGCACTGTCACGCCCAGTGTGGGCACCGTGCTCGGCGGGCGGCGTATCCGGCGCCTCGACCTGTGCGAGGACCTTCACCGACTCCCCTACCTTCTCCACCCACGGGGCCCTGATGAACACCGCGTGGACGTCGGAGCCGTTCCCAGGCAGTTCCTCAAACGGGAGGTCCGTCTCGAAGGACTCGCGCTGCCTGCCGAAGGCGTTGCGGCGGACCACGATATCCAGGCCCCCGATGGTCTGCTGGGGATTGCCCGCCAGGTCAACGGAGGGATCAGCAATGGTGTCCGCGAGCATGATCATTCCCGCACAGGACCCGTAGACCGGGAACCCTTCGCGGATGAGTTCGCGCAGCGGTTCGGCGAGCCCGAACGCGCGGGTCAGCTTGTCCATGGTGGTCGACTCCCCGCCGGGGATGATAACGCCCTCGACCTGCTCCAGCTCGCTGGGGCGCCGGACGGCGGACGCCTCTCCGCCCAAGGATTTGATCACCCGGATGTGCTCGCGTACGTCGCCCTGCACTGCGAGAACGCCAACGCGCAGGGCGGCACCGCCAAGGGAAATGGTGGAAGTCACCGACCCAGTCTAGTTTGGCGCTGGGACTGTCGGGCGCCATACCGGGTAGGCAACGAAAGCGCGATAAGTTAGACACCATGTCTGGTCTGTCTACCTTGAGCGTGCCCCTGGGCAAAACAGTTCGGGCGCTCACGCGTCTGCGCGGCGGTGGTTCGGCGTTTCCCGGTCTGGTCGTCGAACGAATCGATCCAGGCTTCATGGCGCGGGCGCTGCGAAACCTGCCCAAGGGCATCATCGTCGTCAGCGGCACCAACGGGAAGACCACCACCACCAAGATGGTGGTCGAACTCCTTGAGGGCCAGGGGCTGAAAGTCTTCACCAACCGGACGGGAAGCAACTTCACCAGGGGCGTTGCCGCCGCGCTGCTCGGCGAGGTGGACTGGCGCGGACGGCTGAGAGCCGACGTCGCCGTCCTGGAACTGGACGAAGCCCACGCCGTCCACTTTGTGAATCTGGTCCCTCCGACCCATTCTCTGCTGCTCAATGTCCTCCGGGATCAGCTTGACCGCTTCGGTGAGATCGACAAGACCACCAAGCTGCTCGAGCACATCGCAGTAAAGACCACCGGCACGGTGGTATTGAACCGGGAAGATCCGCGGGTCGCTTCAATTGCACCATCGGTCCGCAACGCCGCGGTGGCTTATTTCGGGCTGGCTGAATCTCTCCGGGACACCTTTCCCAGCGATGATGACCTTCGCGGCGCCACAGGAACAGCACCAGCCTCTTCCCTGCCCGCCGACGTCGTGCTTGAAACGGTCGAATCCAATACCGCTACGTTCAGCATGGACGGCGAGGCAAGCACCGTCGACCTGAGCCTCCGCGGCGTCTACAACATCTTCAACGCCGCCGCGGCGCTCGCAATGGCGAGGATCATCCTGGGCGGTGAGGCACAACGCGACGCGATGCTGCGCTCGCTCGCAGCGGTTGAGCCGGCCTTCGGACGCGGGGAATCCCTGCTGGTGGACGGCCAGCCCCTGGAGCTTGTCCTGGTGAAGAATCCGAGCGGCTTCCGCCTGGGCCTGAAGTCCTTCGATGCTGCAGGCTACGCAACCATGATCGCGATCAATGACAATTACGCCGATGGACGGGACATGTCATGGCTCTGGGACGTTGATTTCGACAGCCTGCGGGCCGGCGGCGTGGACATGGTCAGCGGCGTCCGCGCATATGACATGGCACTGCGACTGCAGTACGACGACGTCGCCGTTCAGGACATCGATCCTGACACCGGATCAGCACTCCGCACGTTCATCCGCGGTGCGAAGGACCGCCCGAAGCGGATCTTCTGCACCTATACCGCGATGCTCGCGATCCGCAGGGACCTGTCCAAAATTACCGATGTGAAGGTGGTTTCATGAGTTCCGGCACTCCTGCGGGCTCTCCCGCTAACCCGCCCGCGAGTAAGGGCGCCGTTCGGATCCTGCAGCTCTATCCGCGGGACATGAACATCTATGGCGACTGGGGCAATGTGCTGGTGCTCAAGCAGCGCCTCGCCTGGCACGGGTATGAGGCGGTGATCCTCGAACACAATGCCGGGGACACCTTCCCTTCAGACGTGGACATCCTCATCGGCGGCGGCGGACAGGACAGCGGGCAGGTTGTAATCCAGCAGGACCTGCAGTCCAATGCAGCCCATCTTCGCTCGCTTGCCGGGGACGGTACGCCCATGCTCGCGATCTGCGGTCTTTACCAGCTTTTCGGAAACTTCTTCAAGACCCATGACGGCACAGTGATACCCGGGATCGGAATCCTGGACATCGAAACGCATGGCGGGTCGGAGCGGCTGATCGGGAACGTGGTCGCCCGGAGCGAGGAGTTCGGCGACATCCACGGCTATGAGAACCACAGCGGTCAGACCTTCCTCGGTCCAAACGTCCGTCCGCTCGCCACCGTGACCAAGGGTGAAGGCAATAACTCGAAGGAGGACCATGAAGGAGCCCGGCACCTCAACATCGTCGCCAGTTACCTCCATGGCTCACTGTTGCCGAAGAATCCCGCGGTTGCCGACTTCCTGATCCGTGAGGCGGTGACTCGCAAGTACGGCTCCTTCGAGCCGGGCGATGTCGATGACAGCCTTGCCGAGCTGGCGCGCCGCCACGCTGCTGCCCGGCCGCGCTGAGTCGGTTCCGCTTAGTCTTCCTCGGTCACCAGCCACTGGTGCGCGCCGTCTTCGGACGCGCCGTAAGTCTCCACCGTTGCCAGCGTCCGGGCCTTGACTGCCGCCTCATGCTCCGGGGTTGAGCAGGAGCCCGGCTCCTGGTCTGGAGCCAGCGAACACCAGCGGTACGGATCCCGGACGATCACCGAGGGCACCCAGGCCAGGTCGCTGACCGACCACTGACCCGACTCATCGGCGGCGAACTGCGCCCGGATGGTCAGCCCCTCATTGTTGACGTCATATACCGGTGACAGCTCGGTGACCCCATTGCCGAGACCGTAGACGATCCAGGTGTCGTTGTAATACTCGATCGGCAGCACCGAGTGCGTGTGGTGGCCATAGATGAAGTCGACCGCCCCGCTGTCGGCAAGGGCATGGGCGAGGTCGATCTGCTGCTGGTTGGGCAGCGAGGCGTACTCATCGCCGGCATGGATAGCCGCAATAACGACGTCGGCGCCCTCCTCGCGCGCTCTTTCCGCCTTCGCGATCATGGTGGGCGCGTCGAGCATGTCCACCTGCCAGGGAAATTCCGGAATCAGTCCGTTCAAACCGTAGGTGGCCTCGATGACTGCCACCTGCGCAGCAGGCGTCTCGAGAATCATCAACTCCTGTGCGTCGGCTTCCGAGCGGTAGGAGCCCGTGTGTTCGAGTCCGAGCCGGTCCAGGGTGTCCAGCGTGCGGATCAGCCCCTCGGTACCGGCGTCGATCGTGTGATTGCTGGCCGTGGTGCACGCCTGGTACCCGACCGCCTTCGCGGCGTCGAGGATCTGCGGTGGCACGTTGAACTGGGGATAGCCGCTGAACGGACCTTCCGGCGTCGAGACCGGGGTTTCCAGATGGCACATCGCGAGGTCGCTCGCCTCGATATAGGGACGCTGCCCGGCCAGAAGCGGCTCGAAATCAAGAGTGCCGTTGCCGGTTTGCTGCGCATCGACGGCTGCCTGGTCCCACAGCTGAGGGTGCACCAGAAGATCGCCGGAAGCCATGAAGGAGAAGCAGCGATCCGTCGGGCAGTCCGGCCCCTTCCCGGGCGTCGGCTCGGGGGTAGGTTCCGGAGTGACCTCGGGAGGGCTTGAGGTGGCGGGCGCAGAGGAGGCGGCAGGCGCCGTCGTCGTTGGTTCTGAGCCCTGGGTGGTGCGCCCCTCGCCTGCTCCCATGCAGCCCGAGCAGGCAAGCGTGAGGGCCAGTCCCAGCGCTCCCCACGTGCTCCGAATTCGCGTCTGTCCCGACACAACGACCTCCCTTGATGATGACTTCCAATGATAGGTGCGACCGGAGGGGAACCTGAGGATGAACCCACCGAAGCGAACACGGGATGCAAACGGGCTTGCCTGCTGGAGCGGTGCCGCTCGTTATGCCAAGGTTGGTTACCATGAGCAACCCTTTTCAGAATCCGAGCACCCTGCCGTTCCAGTTGCCTCCCTTCGCGCAGATCCGCGAGGAAGACTTCCTGCCGGCGTTTGAAACCGGTATCCGGGAGCACCTCGCTGAGATCGAGGCGATCATCGCCGAGCCTGAGCCCGCATCCTTCGACAACACGATCGTGGCAATGGAGCGCGCCGGGCAAGCGCTTCGCCGCGTCGCGCTGGTGTTCTTCAATAACTCATCCGCTCACTCCACTGAGGGAATCCAGGCGGTGGAGACGGAGATCGCCCCGCGCCTTGCCGCGCATGAGGACAACATCTACCTTAACGCTGCGCTCTTCGCGCGCGTGAATGCAGTTGAGACATCCGGGCTCGACGCTGAGTCCGCACGTCTGGCCGACGAGTACCGGCAGCGCTTCGTTCGCGCCGGCGCCCAGCTCGACGACGCCGCGCAGCACCGCCTGCGCGAACTGAATGGCGAGCTCTCCCGGCTCAGCACCGAGTTCGGGCAGCGGCTGCTCCGTGACACGAATGCGTCTGCCCTGCTTGTCGACGACGCTTCAGAACTCGACGGATTGTCCGCGGACGACATCGCCTCTGCAGCAGACGCCGCCGGTGCCGCCGGCCACCCGGGCCAGTATCTCCTGACGCTGATCCTGCCGACCTCCCAGCCTGCACTGGAGTCCCTGACCAACCGGGAAACCCGCCGCCGCCTGCATGAAGCGTCCGTCAATCGCGGGTCCCGCGACAACGCGGACAACACCATCCGCGTCGCCGCGGAAATGGCGGCACTGCGGGCTGAGCGGGCGTCCCTGCTGGGTTTCACCAATCACGCCGAGCTGGCCACTGATGACCAGACTGCGCCGTCACTGGATGCTATCCACGAAATGCTCGAACGCCTTGCACAGCCGGCTGCCCGGAATGCACGCGCGGAAGCTGAGCAGCTCGAGGACGTGGCAGGTCACCCGGTCGAGGCCTGGGACTGGTCGTTCTACTCCGAGAAGGTCCGCTCCGAGCGGTACGACGTGGACCTCGCCGCACTGCGCCCCTACTTCGAGCTCGACCGGGTACTGAATGACGGCGTTTTCTTCGCGGCGAATAAGCTCTACGGGCTCACTTTCCATGAACGGGAAGATCTTCAGGGGTACCACCCCGAGGTACGGATCTGGGAGGTCCGGGAAGAGGACGGCTCCGAGTTGGGGCTCTTCCTCGGCGACTACTACACACGGGACACCAAGAACGGCGGCGCGTGGATGAACTCCTTCGTGGAGCAGTCGCGCCTTGGCGGAACCCGGGCCGTCGTGGTGAACAACCTGAACGTGTCCAGGCCACCCGCGGGTGAACCCACACTGCTGACCTTCGACGAGGTGCGGACCACGTTCCACGAGTTCGGTCACGCACTGCATGGGCTCTTCTCGGATGTCACGTACCCGTTGTTTTCCGGAACGAGCGTTCCGCGGGACTTCGTGGAATATCCTTCACAGGTCAACGAAATGTGGATGCTCTGGCCGGAAGTGGTCAGCAACTATGCGCGCCACCATCAGACCGGTGAGGCGCTCCCTCAGGAGATGATCGACAAGCTCGTAGCCGCCAGGAAATGGGGTGAGGGTTTCGCCACCACCGAATACCTGGGTGCTGCTCTTCTCGACCTCGCGTGGCATGAGCTGCCGCCGGGCACCACGATGGAGGACCCGCTTGCTTTTGAGAAGCAGGCACTGCACGACGCCGGCGTGGACTATGCGCCCGTCCCGCCGCGGTACCGCACCGGATACTTCAAACACATTTTCGCGGGCGGCTACTCAGCGGCTTACTACGCCTACATCTGGAGCGAGGTTCTGGACGCGGACAGCGTCGAGTGGTTCAAGGAATCGGGCGGGCTGACGCGGGAGAACGGAGAACATTTCCGCAGGGAACTGCTTTCACGCGGATACAGCGTTGACCCGCTGGATGCCTTCGCTGCCTTCCGTGGCCGCGCAGCCAGCATCGATCCCCTCCTCGAGCGTCGAGGGCTGGCTGAGCAGTCATGACCACCATCGCCGGTTGCCAGCGCCTGCAGCGCGCCTGGTTCGCTGCCATGGCGCAGGCAACCGGCGGCCGCACCTTCTCCACGCACGAATGCGACTGGATCTGGCTGCCTGCTAGGCGTGAGCTCATGCTGATGTTTCCCACCACGTTGTCCCCGGCAGGGTTGCGGCCGGGGCTGGCTGAGGGCGTCCGGTTGGGTGCCCGCACAGTGGGCGTGTGGCTCAACGGCGCAGTTCGGGGCAAGGAGCTAGCCGACTTCGGGTTTGAATCCGGCTGGCAGCCTTGGTGGATGAGCGCGCCGGTCGAGGCGCTCGCCGGCCTTGACCCGGCAGGAGCCGCGATCACCACGCGCGTGCCCGAGTACTCCGGTCCGCTCGCTGCGGAACTGGCCATTACCCGCGCCGAACCGGCGAAGGCCTGGCATGCGCTCGCGCGTGTGGGTGAGATGCCCGTCGGCGCCGCCTATTCCTTCTATGACGGAGCGGCCGCTGACGCCAGAGCCGTCGGTGGGATCTTCAACATGGAGGTGCTCCCCCAGTTCCGTCGCAGCGGCCTCGGCACGGCGCTCCTTTCAGCGGTGGCGCAGGAGGCTACGGCTGCGGGGGCGCAGGAACTGGCGTTGAACGCCACGCCTGAGGGGTATGAGCTATATTCCCGCCGCGGATTCGAACTCATTGGCCGCGGACAAACGTGGTGGCTGCACCTCCGTTGAAGCTTGGTGGATTTACTGCCCCTGCCACTCGACGGCACCGGCATCTGCCGCCCCCATCGACTCGACGGTTACCTTGCTGCGCTGCCTGCTCGCCGCGTCCGCCTCGGTGGAGACGCAAGACGTACCCAACGCGGCCATCTCCTCGAGATTGACGGCGGCCACCGGGCACCAGCGGTGGGCCGGCCCGTTCCAGGTGGCCGGAAGCCAGCGGATTCCTGCACCCTGCCAGCCGCCGTCGTCGTCCTGCTCGAAGGAAACTTCCACCAGCAGTCCCTCGGTGTTGCGGATGTCCGGCGTGAGGTGTGCGGCGATGGTGTTCCCGAGTCCATAGACGATCCAGACGCCGTTGTACTTCTCGATGGGCAGCACCGAATGGCTGTGGTGGCCGTAAACCAGGTCGAAGCGGCCGCTGTCCACGAGTGCGTGCGCTACTTCCTGCTGCTGAGCGTTGGCATAGTCGGCATATTCGTCGCCGGCGTGCACCGCTGCAAGTACGACGTCGGCGCCCGCCTCGCGCGCTTCGTCCGCCTTGGCGATCATCACTGCCGGATCCAGCTGATCCACCTGCCAGCCGAACTCAGGCACGATCCCGTTGAGCGCATAGGTTCCGGTGATTACGGCGATTCGCGCTTCGCCGGTATCCACGATGAGCGGCTCAGCTGCCTCCGCGGCTGTGCGGTAGGAGCCGGTGTGTTCGAGCCCTGCCGTATCCAGCGTGTCCAGGGTGCGGTTCAGTCCCGCAGTGCCGGCGTCGAGGGTATGGTTGCTGGCTGTTGTGCAGGCGTCGTAACCCAAATTCGCGACGGCGTCTGCAATCTGGGGAGGGACGTTGAAGGCTGGAAAGCCGGAATATGGGCCGCCCGGCTCAGCCAGCGGAGTTTCCTGGTGACAGATAGCGAAGTCAGCCGGCGCGATGTACTCCTCCTGCGCCGCAAGCATCGGTCCGAAGTCCAACTGACCGCCGCCGTCGACTGCTGCCTGTTCCCACAGACCTTCGTGTAGCAGCAGGTCACCGGTGAGCACCACGGTGAGGCATTCCCCGCCCGGGCAGGTAGCGGTCTTGGCGGCGGTGGTGCGAAGCGGCGTCGGGCTCGGTGATTCAGGCTTAGGCCGCGCCGTAGCGGACGTTCCAGGCGATGGAGCGCCCGGCGGAGGTGAGGTTGTGTCCGCTATGTCCGGGGGTCCCGTAGGAGACACGCTCCCGGATCCGGAGCACCCGGGTAGCAGCAGCAGCACGGACAGCGCTGCTGCTCGAACGATTGATGTGCTGCTACGGTTCACACCGACAGCGTAGCCCCGAGTGAGCGCCAGGATCCCAACGGCAAAGGGCCGGACATAGTGTCCGGCCCTTCGCGCTATTCAATGCTGTCTGCAGTCCTACCAGCCGCGCTCGGCGAGGCGGTGCGGCTGCGGGATCTCGTCCACGTTGATGCCAACCATTGCTTCACCGAGGCCGCGGGAGACCTTGGCGATCATGTCCGGATCGTCGTGGAAGGTGGTTGCCTTGACGATGGCGGCGGCGCGCTCGGCCGGGTTGCCGGACTTGAAGATGCCGGAGCCTACGAAGACGCCGTCAGCACCGAGCTGCATCATCATGGCGGCATCGGCCGGTGTGGCAATGCCGCCGGCGGTGAACAAGACGACCGGAAGCTTGCCTGCCGCGGCAACTTCCTTGACGAGCTCGTACGGTGCCTGGAGTTCCTTGGCTGCAACGTATAGCTCGTCGTCGGCCATGGAAGTGAGGCGGGCAATTTCCGAGCGGATCTTGCGCATATGCATGGTGGCGTTGGAGACGTCCCCGGTGCCGGCCTCGCCCTTGGAGCGGATCATGGCCGCACCTTCGTTGAGGCGGCGCAAAGCCTCACCGAGGTTGGTTGCACCGCAGACGAAGGGAACGGTGAACTTCCACTTGTCGATGTGGTTGGTGAAGTCCGCAGGAGTCAGCACCTCGGACTCGTCGATGTAGTCCACACCGAGGGACTGCAGCACCTGCGCCTCGACGAAATGACCGATGCGGGCTTTTGCCATGACCGGGATGGAGACGGCCTCGACGATGCTGTCGATCATGTCAGGGTCCGACATGCGCGACACCCCGCCCTGGGCACGGATGTCGGCGGGTACGCGCTCGAGCGCCATGACGGCAACGGCACCGGCGTCCTCGGCGATACGGGCCTGCTCTGCGGTGACGACATCCATGATGACGCCGCCCTTGAGCATCTCCGCCATTCCGCGCTTGACGCGGCTGCTGCCGGTCACGGGCGCAGTGGTGGAAGCTTCTTCAACAGTGGACACAGTATGGCCCCTCGGGTAGAGAAAAGATGACAATCCATGATACGCCCGGCGGCTGTTCCGAATCGCCGGTCAGCAACTGTACGTAACGGCGGATTTGTTGTGCACGCGAACAGCGCACCATCGGGCATACGTTCAACAAAACGTGTACCTCACAGCCCCGCGATGCATGTATTGACAGACAATGCTTGCAATACAGACAATGCTCGGTCGCCAACCGGCCTATCTACGCCGCGATCGGAGTGACCCTGGCGCGGGAGAAGGACATCCTGGGGCTCTGGGCCGGCACCGGCGGGGAGGGCGCGAAGTTCTGGATGAGTGTGCTGACCGACATCAAGAACCGCGGCGTCAAAGACAGCTTCTTCCTGGTTTGCGACGGGCTCAAAGGCCTACCCGAAGTGGTCTCCAACGTCTGGACTACGACGTAGAGATCCGGCGAGTGATCTGCTCAACCAACGCGATCGAATCCCTCAATGCCAGGTACCGGCGCGCCGTGAAGGCCCGCGGTCATTTCCCCACCGAGCAGGCTGCGCTAAAGTGCCTCCATCTGGTCACCCGATCCCTCGATCCGACCGGTGCCGGCAAGACCCGATGGGCAGTGCGTTGGAAGCCCGCTTTGAACGCCTTCGCATCACTTTCAGCGACCGATTCCCGGCAGCTGAAACTACTAAACAAACCGCCGGATACACCGTAAATGAGACAGTCCCTGCTCGCTTGAAAGATGACCTTGAGTCCGTTCCAGCCGGAATCGATTTTCACCTTGGTCTTCCAGCCTCCCCGCTTCCAGGTTCCGTCTTCCAAAATGACACTCTGCCCTCGTTCGAGCAGTTCTTTCCAAAGTCGATTCAGCCGCAACTGCAGCCCGTCGCGCAACCCATCGAAGTAGTCGACGCCTAGATCTGCCATCCATTCATCGGTACTGAAGCGGATGGCACCCGTCTCCCGTTCTCGCTCACACCCGGCAGTGGTCTTGCCGGATTCGGGAAGACCACAAAAGAGGATCAATACCGGTCGCCGTACAATTTTGCCTCCGGGTGCCATATCCCTCCAAGGGCTCCATAATCCTAAGGTCGAGGCGTTCACGGGAGGTTGGTTTCCTGCTGCCGTGTGGTCATCGTAGTTGGGCGGTCCCGTCCGCCGGAGAGCACGGCGAGGGCGTTCCTGTCATCGATGACCTGCCCTCGGAAAGTCGGTCGAAAAATCACCGAGCTGTCGATCATTTACTGCACGATGTCCCGTCGACGACGGGATGCTCAACCTCGAAGACTACGGTGACAAAGTCATGGTCCGGCTCACCGCGACGCGCGACCTGAACCTCGCGTCTTTCATGGGAACTGCCGCGCCTGGCTCTCCAACTTATGCGCGCCACTTCACGTAAACGTCTCCTGATCACCGAGCGCTGAATGGTCGCATCAGCAGACGCTGTTCAGCCATGCCACCGCGGTTTGTTCAGGGTCGTCTGTAGCGACGTCTGGTTCGATGGCCCCGGTGTACCCGGTCCCATCAGCGGTGGCCATCCGGGACTGGGTGACGCCGATAATCGAGCCGTCGGGAAGCCGCGAAGAGACATTCCCCGTGGCGTAGCCTGCACTCGGGCTTCCGAATGTTCGGACACCCTCCCGCGACAACAGCGAAATAAGCGTAGCTTCCCCCGAGCTGGCTGTGTCTCCCGACTGCAGGACCGCCAACGGGAGGTCAGCGAGCTCAGGCGCGCTGCCCGTAGTGCTAGTGACGTGCTCTTCACCGGAGAACACACTGTCAGCCTCGACAGAGACAACAGACCGCTCTCCTACCCCGTCGACGAAAGACATCACTGGTCCGTCTGGGAGGAATGGGGTGAGCGAAGCAATCATCGGCCACATATTGCCGCCCGTGTTGTCTCGCAGGTCGACGATCCAGCCGCACGTTGCCTCCCCTTGATTGGCATTGATTGCGTCGACAGCTGCGTCTGCGTACCGTGTGGCAAGCCCGCCCGCAGTTTCGTTGAAGGCCGGAATTTCTAGGGATACAACGCCGTCGCCGAGGACGGATCCTGACGGGTGCACTGGATCCTCTGTACCAGTTTCGGCCAGGTCCTCGGGTGTGAGAAAGAAACTGTGGTCTCCGCTGGCTTCCAGCAGTACATCGTCGATGACTGCATGAGTCCCTTCGACGGTCTGGGCATTGGCCGTGTCTTCGATTGCACCAGCCTTGAGCTGTTTCCAGTCCAAAGACTCGTCAGTGGCAACTTTGTACGAATTCTCCTCGATGAAGGTGAGCGCCTGACTCACATACTTCCGTACGTTCTCGTCGGGGGCGTTGGAGGACTCTGCCTCCGGAGTGCCCGGGGATGCACTAGATGCGCAACCAGTCATCAGGGCAAGTGCAAAGAGATAGGCAGCCGTCGACCGGACTGCTCGCCGTAAAGACATCGCTTGCTCCCTCAATCGCTATCACTAGGCTACGTCGTCATAAGTCAGTGTCTGCCGCGCGTCTTTCCTCCGCCTGAAGTATCCAATACAGGACAGCAGAACACCCGCAAGCAGTAAGACGAGCGCCGCTCCGGTAAGGAAGAGGGCCATGCCAACTCCTCCGGCACTATCCTTGTAGACCACCTCGACATATTGGCTGATGCCTGGGATGAGCAGGCATACACCGATCAGTGTGACGATGGACCCGGCGAGCATCTGCCGCTTCCCAGCCACCTGATGGTGCTTTCGCCACGAATTGGAGACAGAGTGCGACATTCTCTGATCGAAGTTTTTGTACCACTCTTGGGTCATTAGGGCCTTCTCTAGATGAATGCTTGGTCGGAGAGGCGACGGCCCCGAAGCTGTGACGCCCGGGGCCGTCATACTCCTAGGTCAGCTGTTCAGAACAGGCGCGACTGCACACGTCGCCGATTCCACCTTGGGCCCCGCCCCAGCCTCCGCCACCACACTGGACTGACTCGGATCCGGACACGGTCGTGCCATCACCGCAAATCATGTACTTGGCGTTTGCTGGCATCGCAGCCATCAGCATCAGCGTGCACAGCGAGACGAGACCAAACAGTGCCCGAATGAATTTCTTCATGTTCTCCCCTTAGTTGAGACTTGTGCTGGTTTGCAACACTCACCCACAGTAAGCACGAAAAACGACGCATCAGTCACAGAATCGTTTGATTTGATCGAAATTCAGCGGAACTGGTCCTCGCCCCTAGCCAAGTGGAAGCCGCCGGGTTACCGTGCCCCAAAAGCTGATGATTCCCCCTCGCAGCCCATACCATCCCATCGAATACCTCCGAGAAGTCGGGGCCACCGACCTCTTGAGCGCGGAAGCATCGAGAGCACCCAGATTGAGACACTTCGCACTTGGTGGAGCATGCTCGGAGGAAGCCGCTGGCCACCGCCTGTTTCCCGGGTGTGCCCCTCGTTCAACATCAACACGATTCGTGTGTAGGACGAACTCTCCCTGGCGGGTATTGAGCCTGGTCGCCGACTCCGGCAGCACGAATGGTTTCGGCTCCCCTGTACGCAAGCAGCTTCGTCAGCTGCTCGGTGTTCGAATCGTTCAGCAGGTCGGACCAGGTGCTCATAGAAGTTGAGCTTAACGACCTTCGCAGGATACCCCAGTCAAGGGGGCCCTGCGAAGGATGTGGCTCAGGATTAGAAGATGGCGCTCTGGCCGTTCCAGCCGGAACCGATTTTCGACTTGGTCTTCCAGCCTCCGGTGCCGTTGCCCGGGTAGAGGTAGAGGGCGCCGAGTTTGTCTCTGACCATGATGTCGTTCTTCTTGTCGCGGTTGAAGTCTCCGGCGCCGTGGATGGCGGTGAAGTTCTGCCAGCCGGTGCCGATCTTTACCTTCGCTTTCCACCCGCCCTTGCCGTTACCGGGGTACAGGTAGAGAGCACCAGCCTTGTCTCGAGCCATCATGTCGGCTGCGCCGTCACCATTGAAGTCACCAGGGGTGACGATGGCGGTGAAATTTTGCCAGCCGGAGCCGATTTTCACTTTCGCAAGCCAGCCGCCCTTGCCGTTACCGGGGTACAGGAAGAGAGCCCCAGCTTTGTCTCGGGCAATGACGTCTACATTTCCATCACCGTTGAAATCACCCGGAGCGTGCAGGCCGGCGAAGTTCTGCCACCCTGAACCGATCTGCTTGCGGGTGTGGCCGCGGATGTCTGAGTGCAGCCACAAGGCGCCGGAGGCGTCCCGAGCCATGTAATCGCCGAACCCGTCGTTGTTGAAGTCACCAGGTTTGATCAAGCTTGTCGCACCTTGGAAACCGGTACCAATGAGCAAGGGCACCTGCCATGTGCCATCACCGTTGCTTACATGGATGAACAGGTCATTGCTGCGCCGTGCGATGACATCCGCGTTGCCGTCTCCGGTGTAGTCTCCGTAGGCGAAGGATGCCATGACCTTGATCGTGGGAGCACTGGTGACCTCTTTAGTGATGAAGCCAAGGCTCGAGCCGGTGAACCTCACGCTGATCGCAAAACCCCGGTCGGCTGATGTGAGCGTGTATGTGCTCGCTGTTGCACCGCTGATCGGCACGCCGTTCCGAAGCCACTGGTAGGTCGTGGCGGTCGGGGCTGGAGACCAGACGGCGCTTGCCGCGGTCAGCTTATTGCCAACCTTCGGCATTCCCGTGATGGTGGGCGCCGGCGCGGTGAAGGTTTCACCCCGGACGGCTATTCCCTCGGAGGTACGTGAGCTGGGGTTGTACCCAGCCTTCGAACCTGTGACCCGGACGCTGATGTTGGCGCCCACATCGTGACCTGCGAGGGTGTAAGTGGGGCCAACCGCATCCCAGATGAACATTCCATTACGGAGCCATTCGTACCGCAGCTGGACCGGCGCCGGGTTCCACTGCCCGGCGTTGGCGGTAAGTGTTTCTCCGACGATGTGCGAGCCCGCGACGGCCACTGGGCCCGGCATGAGCGTGGCGCCCGATACTGACGATGTCACGACGTTATTCACAGAGGCGGGCTCGTACCCCTCTCGCTGACCGGTTGCGACCACTGATAGTTTCTGTCGGTGGTCCTCAACTCGCAGCGTGTACTGCGAGGTTGTGGAGACCGGCATCGGATTGTCACCGACGAACCATTCGTACGACATTTCAACGGGGGCCGGCTCCCAACCGGAGGCGACTACTCCCACGGTGGCACCGACAATCGGGGAGCCGTTGAAGCTGACCCTTCCTGGTTGGACCCGCAGAACAGGCTCCGGAATGGAACCTTGAACCGCTGCTGCGACCGCTGTCGGGGCATGGACGATGCCGCTGCCGTATGGATTCAACTGAGGTCCGGCGAATGCTCCGACGGTTCCTTTGAGGAGTTCCTCGACTTTTGCGGAGGTCAGGGACGGGTTGGCTGAGAGCATGAGGGCTGCCACACCGGCGACATGCGGAGCGGCCATCGAGGTGCCCTGCATGAAGGAGTACGTACTGCCGGCGGCCGGACCCTGGGTACCAGGGTTCACCGTCGAAAGGATCAGCCCGTCCCCACCGGAGATTACTTTTCCGCCCGGTGCGCTCAGATCGACGCTGTCACCGAAGTTGGAGTACGGCGCGCCCAGACCGTCGCGTCCTGTTGCGCCCACCGAGATGACGTTGTTGCAGCTCGCCGGAGAGTAAAGGGAAGCATCGTCGGATTCGTTGCCTGCCGCTGCGACGATGACGCTTCCGCGGGCTACTGCCGCGTCGATGGCGGTCTGGTAGCTGTTGGTGCAGAAGCCATCGCCGCCCAGGCTGAGGTTGATCACCCGTGCTGGGTTCATGTTGGCGGGAACTCCGGCGACGGTTCCGCCCGAGGCCCAGGTGATGCCGTCGACAATGTCGGAGGTGTAGCCGCCGCCGCACAGGCCCAGCGCACGGATGGGCAGGACCTTGGCGTTCGGGGCCACACCTGCGACTCCCTTGCCATTGCCAGTGACCGCTGCGATGGTGCCTGCGACGTGAGCTCCGTGCCAGGAGGACTGGCCTACCTCGCAGTCGATGCCGTCTCCGTAGGTTCCCTCATCACGTGGATTGGCGTCCCGGCCGTTCCCGTCTCGGGCGATGGCGCTGCTCACGATCATGTCGTATCCGGGCAGCATATTGGCATCCAGATCCTCGTGAGGGACGGCGCCTGAGTCGATGACGGCTACCACGACACCGGAGCC
Organism: Arthrobacter vasquezii; assembly: GCF_029455255.1. Taxonomy (NCBI): domain Bacteria; kingdom Bacillati; phylum Actinomycetota; class Actinomycetes; order Micrococcales; family Micrococcaceae; genus Arthrobacter; species Arthrobacter vasquezii. The sequence continues at coordinate 26,840 of NZ_JAROKN010000018.1, forward strand.
GGTGCTGGTGTCCCAGGCCGGTTGAATATCCAGCCCGTATGGCTCGCTGGTGAGGTCCCACTGGTAGCCGTAGTACAAGTCGTTGGGTGTCGGGGCCAGGGCGAACATCATGGTGTCCGGTTCGACATACTCGACAGCCGGTTCCGCTTCCAGATCGGCGATGAACTCCTCGGCGGCGGCGGCGTCCAGCTCGCGGTCTGTCTTTACGACGGTCGCTCCTGTGCTCATCGCCCGCAGTTCCTTGACGCTGATGCCCAGGCCTTTGGCAGTCGCACCGTAGGCTTTGCCGCGGGCTGATGCGGTGCCGGCGGTCTCCTTGAACTTGACGATGAACTGATCCGTGGGCTTCTGCTCAGGCGTCGCGCGGACGGTGTCGTCCACCTTCGGCTTGGGCGCTTCAGCCGATGCCGGCATTGCGAAAAGAGTGGAGCCGAGCAGCGCAACAATCGTGGCGGCAGCGGCGGATACGAGACGGGGGCGACCCATGAGCGTCCTTGAGGTGAAGGCCCGATGTGGCGGGCGGGGGGAGCGCCCAATTGCATCCCCCCGTGTATTTTATACGAGGGAAGGTTTTGCCCGTACCACTGTGATCGGTGCGCTCTGCACCGACTGAGCGCCGGCAACGACACGACGACGGTTGACTCCTCATGCTCCGAATAAGGAGTCGCAACTGATCGGCAGCCGGCCATGAAACGGCTGCACAGATGGCAAACAGTCCTGCTGCCACAATGCCGCCAGCGATTCGTGTGGAAATGAAAAATCCCAGGGCCGCCAAGCAGACGGGACTACCCCGGTTCTGTTGACACCCTCACCCGGTGAGCTGGCGTTCAGGGATGAAGGCCGCTTACGCTCGGGCTGGCTTGGGGCGGAGTTCCCGCCGGGACATTATCAATGTGACCCTGCATCACAGCATCCACGCTCCGTCGACCGCTACAGCTAGCGGGCACCAGCACTCCGGCGTGCTGGGACTGCCTCCCTCGCCCGGGATCGCTCTCGCGAATGTTCACGTCTTTTGAGAAGTGCCGCATCGGTAATGAAGATGGTTAGTAGTTTGACCGAGCATCTTCACGTCGGTTTCCACGCATCGCGGCCACGTTAGCCGTTACTCGTTGCTCGGCACAGTCCGTCCGGATCTTCGATAACGTGTGTGACCTCGGATGGTTCCGGCCAACTCTGGAGAATTCCGTCGACGTAATCGCTGTCATCCGGGTCCGCTGCATCAACAGTCAACATGTCAAGCTCGCCGTCGTAGATATGCAGCAGGATCTGCAGCAGGGTGCCGTCCGGACCGGTGAACTGCGCACGAACCGGGAACACCTGGTTGTGGGGCACAGCGCGGGGAAATTCATCTGGAACCCGAAAGTGCGCGGTGGAGGTAAAGTCCTCGTCCCAGTAGACCTCCCGAGCTGAGGCGAGTTGCGCCAGAAGCTCCGGCGCCCCCGAGATGTCCCGGGCACGCAGGATGCCTTCGGCGATGGTTCGAACTCCAGGGTCCAGCACCCTCTCATGCTCAGGTGGGTGGCCGAGCACCGCCTCGAACCGGCTCTTCCGGGCGGCGGTTCGGTCACTCAGGTAGCCGGCGAACGTCGTTCCTGCCGCCGCCACAGCCATCCAGCGGCGTGGATGTTTCGCCCCGGCCTCGCGCAGCTTCTCCTGAAAGCGCAGGTCGATCGTGTCGCCGGCGTCGGCGAAGCGAAGGGCGATACCGGTTGCGGCGATCCCGGCCGTCGTCTTCAGCGGAACCAACCCCCTCTTGCTGCCGGCGATTGTAGCGGCGACGTAGAAACCGGTCAGGACTGCTGTTACGGCATGCACGGCGCGGCGCTGCGGTGCATCCAGTTTGGACGCGTCAATGAGAGACAAACCGCCCGCGACTACTGTCGCGACAACGCCGAAAACCGGCGACGCGTTCATCGGCTGATGCTGCTGGTCAAAACCCATAAGCGATCCTCTCTGAGTAGCCGCTTTGGCGCTAGACTTGATTGCTCCGTGCGGTCCTGCGATCTTTGCGAAGCTTATCCTCAGGCCTAAGGAAAAGCACGACCAGCATCCGGCGCCTTCTGCAGATGCATCGCGCTCAGGAAGCTGCAGCCTGGACCCGCACCGTCAGAATGCGCTGCACGATGGTGACGACGCTTGCCAGTGCCAGCAGGATCAGGACTGCCAGCAGAACTACCTCAGGAAGCCCGAGTCCGGTCAGACCTGTCACGACCAGCACCGACACCAGACGCTCGGCGCGCTCCGCGATACCAACGTTCGCAGTGAACCCGAGTGACTCGGCTTTGGCACGCGCGTAGGAGACAATCATGCCGAGCACCAGGCAGGCGAGAGCAGCGACGGCGATCGCGCTGTTGCTGCCGCCGAGGAAAAACCAGACCGCGACGCCGGCAAACAGTGCACCGTCCGCGATGCGGTCGAGGGTGGAATCGAGAAAACTGCCCCAGGAGCCGCTGCGGCCCTGCATGCGCGCCATGATTCCGTCGACGACGTCCGAAAAGACGAACAGGGTGATGAAGACGGTGCCCCAGAACAGCTCCCCCAGGGGGTAGAAGACGAGCGCTCCTCCTGCCACACCGAGTGTGCCCACCACGGTGACCGTGTCCGGCGATATTTTCCACTTGAGGAGCAGGGTAGCCAGCGGTGTAAACAGCGAGGTGAAGAATGACCGCGCGTATTTATTCAGCATCGCCCGCTCCGGCATCGGTGGGGGTAGCGGAGGCTTCTTCCCATGCTGCGGCGAGTTGCGCCCTCACCTCGTCGAGGGTCTGCGTGATTGCCTTGGTCTGCGCGATGATCGGGAAGAAATTGCCGTCGCCGCTCCACCGGGGAACAACATGCTGGTGCAGGTGGGATGCGATGCCGGCACCCCCGGTGACTCCCTGGTTCATGCCGAGGTTGAAACCCGTGGGCCGGGCTACGCTGCGCAGCGCATGCATGGCGGTCTGCGTCAGCTGCGCTATTTCGACTGTCTCCTCGGCGGTGATGTCGGTGTAGTCGGGTACGTGTCGGTACGGGCACACCAGCAGGTGGCCTGGGTTGTAGGGGAACAGGTTCAGGACGACGTATGCGCTTGTGCCGCGGTGGACAATCAGCGATTCCTGATCGGACCGTGCAGGAGCGGCGCAGAAAGGGCAGTCCTCCTGCTTGTTGAACTGCCCCTGCCCGCCCTTGATGTATGCGAGGCGGTGTGGAGTCCACAGGCGCTGGAAGGCGTCGGGGACACCGGGCAGCTCAAAGCTGTCCGTTACGTTCGTGTCCTCGTGGATCTGACCGTCAACGCCCGACTCGTGGTGCATATGCCGCTACTGTTCCCGGTTGCGGACGGCTTCCACGATCCGCTTCACGGCCTGGTCGACCGGCACCTGGTTCTCCTGGCTTCCGTCCCGGAACCTGAAGGAAACGGCACCGGCGTCGGCGTCGTCCCCACCGGCGATCAGGACGAAGGGCACCTTCTCCTTGCTCGCGGTACGAATCTTCTTCGGGAAGCGGTCAGAGCTGATGTCGACTTCGGCACGGATCCCCTCGGCCTTGAGCTTGTCGACGACGTCAAACAGGTAGTCGTTGAAGGCGTCGGCAACGGGGATGGCGAGGACCTGGACGGGAGCCAGCCAGGCTGGGAAGGCACCCGCGTAGTGCTCGGTCAGCACACCGAGGAACCGCTCAATGGAGCCGAACAGCGCCCGGTGGATCATGACGGGCCGCTGGCGCGTTCCATCCGCCGCCTGGTACTCAAGCTCGAAGCGCTCGGGCAGGTTGAAATCCAGCTGGATGGTTGACATCTGCCACGTGCGGCCGATCGCGTCCCGCGCCTGCACTGAGATCTTCGGCCCATAGAACGCAGCTCCGCCCGGATCGGGAACCAATTCCAGGCCCGATGCCTCTGCGACCTCGGCGAGAGTCCGAGTTGCTTCCTCCCAGGCCTCGTCCTCGCCGACGTACTTCTCGGGGTCCTTGGTGGACAGTTCCAGGTAGAAGTCGTTGAGGCCGTAATCCTTCAGCAGTCCGAGGACGAAGTTGAGCGTACCGGTGAGCTCATCCTTCATCTGCTCGCGGGTGCAGTAGATGTGCGCATCATCCTGGGTCATGCCGCGCACGCGGGTCAGTCCGTGCACCACGCCCGACTTCTCGTACCGGTAAACCGACCCAAACTCGAAGAGCCGCAACGGCAGTTCACGGTAGGACCGCCCGCGGGAGCGGAAGATCAGGTTGTGCATCGGGCAGTTCATCGGCTTCAGGTAGTAGTCCTGGCCAGGCTTGCGGACCTTGCCGTCGGCGTCGAGCTCCGCGTCCACGTGCATGGGAGGGAACATGCCGTCGCGGTACCAGTCCAGGTGCCCGGAAACCTCGTACAGGTGGCCCTTGGTGATGTGCGGTGTGTAGACAAACTCGTAGCCGGCCTCGACGTGCCGCTGCCGTGAGTAATCCTCCATCGCCTTGCGGATGATGCCGCCACGGGGGTGGAACACCGGCAGGCCTGAACCCAGCTCGTCCGGGAAGGAGAACAGGTCCAGTTCAGTGCCGAGCTTGCGGTGGTCGCGGCGCTCGGCTTCGGCCAGGCGCTCCTGGTAGGCCTTGAGGTCTTCCTTGGTGGGCCAGGCAGTGCCATAGATGCGCTGCAGCTGCTTGTTCTTCTCACTGCCGCGCCAGTACGCCGCGGCCGAACGCGTCAGCGCATACGCGTTGGAAATCAGTTTGGTGTTCGGCAGATGCGGGCCCCGGCAGAGGTCCTTCCAGACCACGTCACCGGATTTGCGGTCCACGTTGTCGTAGATGGTCAGCTCGCCGGCACCGACCTCAACGGAAGCGCCGTCGTCGTCAGTAATATCGCCGTTGCCGCCCTTCAAACCGATCAGTTCGAGCTTGTAGGGCTCGTCCTTCATCGCTTCGCGGGCTTCGTCTTCACTCGCGACGCGGCGCTGGAAGAACTGGTTCGCGTTGACGATCTTCAGCATCATCTTTTCGACCTGCTTCAGGTCTTCGGGAGTGAAGGGCTCGTTGACATCGAAGTCGAAGTAGAAGCCGTCGGTGATGTAAGGGCCTATGCCGAGTTTCGCATCAGGCCGCAACTGCTGGACGGCCTGCGCCATCACGTGCGCGGCGGAGTGGCGAAGAACGTTCAGCCCATCCGCAGAATCAACGGTAACCGGTTCCACCTGCGAGCCGTCCTCCAGCGCGCGGCTCAGGTCCCACAGCTCGCCATTTACACGGACGACGACGACGTCGCGCTGCTCCCTGAAGAGGTCCGCTCCCGTAGTCCCGGTGGTCACCCGCTGCTCTTCGCCGTTGACGATGAGGGTGATTGATGGGGGCGCTGACACTGAGGTCTCCTCTTGATAAGGGTGAAGTGCACGGATACTGATCGATCAACCGTACCCGCGGATGTTGGCCAACCCAGGCCCAACACTCCTGCGGCGGTGTTTCGATGGTATCCGTTGCGTGCGCGGCCAACCAACCAGCGCGTACCTATGCGATTGCCGGGTGCGCTCTGGGGTGATCCGGGCTCAGGACGTGCGCCGGACCTTCAGTTCAAACTCGATGAAGGCCTCGATCATGGCCCGGTAGGTCCGTTCGACCACAGCGGGATCCACGTCGAGCTTTTCGGCGTAACCTCGAACGTTCGAAATGACCTGTTCGACCCGCGCCGGCGCGCGCACGGACTCGTCGTCGTCCTTGAGTGAACCCGCCCTCCGCACCAGCCGCTCACGTCGGGAGATCAACCCGACCATCTGCTCATCGACCTCGTTGATCGCGATACGGACGGCCTTCAGCTGTTCGGCCTGGACCGAACCGGGCTTCGGACGCTCGGGCGTTAGGGGGTTTGGCATACGGCGACACTACGCGAGGAGCCACTGAGCGCCACGGTTGATGACGCGCATACCGGGAATGGTCCGCGCAGCGCAGACGTTACATTTGCTGACAGAAACCGCAATAATCCGCGGACTCGACGAGTCCGCTATTTCTCCAGAGGAGCACCGTGGATTACACACCCGCTGCCGGCACCATCACCATGTTCAGCACCACCTGGTGCGGCTACTGCCGCAGGCTCAAGTCGCAGCTCGACGCGCAGGGTATCGGCTACCAGGAGATCAACATTGAGGAAGTGGAAGGCACTGCGGAACTCGTCGCCTCGCTCAACGGCGGAAACCAGACCGTGCCTACGGTCATCTTCCCCGACGGCAGCACGGCCACCAACCCCTCCGCAGCCGAGGTGAAAGCGCGCGTCGCCGCCTAGGCACCCTCGTAATTTCGCAGGACACGCCCTTTATCCGCCCGGATAACGGGCGTGTCCTGCTTTTTCAATGTCGATAAGCTGGAGACGTTCCCCCACCCTCGAGGAAAAGGACTGTCTCAATGGCACACAGCGTCAAGGGCGTCGTCGTTATGGAGAAGGATGCGCCCGCTACCGTCGTCACCATCAAGGTTCCCGATCCGGGACCGGGTGAGGCGCTTGTCGACATCCTGACCTGCGGCGTGTGCCATACGGACCTTCACTACAAGCAGGGAGGCATCAGCGATGATTACCCCTTCCTGCTCGGCCACGAGGCAACCGGCGTTGTGAGCGCCGTCGGGTCTGACGTGACCAACGTCCAGCCCGGCGACCGCGTCATCCTCAATTGGCGGGCTGTCTGCGGGCAATGCCGTGCGTGCCTGCGCGGAGAGCCGCAGTACTGTTTCAACACCCACAACGCGGCGCAGAAGATGACCCTCGAAGACGGCACGGAACTGTCGCCCGCCCTCGGTATCGGAGCCTTCGCCGAGAAGACCCTCGTAGCGTCCGGGCAGTGCACCAAGGTCGATCCCGATGCGGATGCAGCCGCCGTCGGCCTTCTGGGTTGCGGAATCATGGCGGGCATCGGTGCAGCGATCAACACCGGCAACGTCCGGCGCGGAGACTCCGTAGCCGTGATCGGCTGCGGCGGAGTGGGTATAGCTGCCATCGCCGGATCAAAACTGGCCGGCGCAACCCGGATCATCGCGGTGGACATCGACAACCGCAAACTGGAACTCGCCAAGGGATTGGGCGCCACCGATCTGGTGAACTCCAAGGAAACCGATCCGGTCGAGGAAATCCGCAGGTTGACCGGCGGCAACGGAGCCAACGTGGTGATCGACGCCGTCGGCCGTCCTGAGACTTACAAGCAGGCGTTTTACGCCCGTGACCTCGCCGGCACCGTGGTGCTCGTAGGGGTACCTACGCCGGACATGACGCTCGAACTTCCCCTGCTGGACGTCTTCGGCCGGGGAGGTGCGCTGAAATCCTCCTGGTACGGCGACTGCCTCCCGTCACGTGACTTCCCGATGCTCGTGGATCATTACCGGCAGGGCAATCTGGACCTCGACGCGTTCGTCACCGAGCGCATAGCGCTTGACCAGGTGGAGGAAGCCTTCACCAAAATGCACGACGGCGTAGTGCTGCGTTCGGTGGTGGAGCTCTGATGGGCGCGCGTATCGACCACCTGGTCACCTCCGGCACGTTCTCCCTGGACGGCGGCACGTGGGAGGTGGACAACAATGTCTGGATCATCGGCGACGACTCCGAATGTATTGTCATCGACGCCCCGCACGACGCCGGCGCGATCGTGGACCAGATCAACGGGCGCCAGGTCCGCGCGATCCTGCTGACCCACGGCCATGACGATCACATTCGCGCTGTCGGGGAGCTCTTCGACACAGTACGAGCGCCAATCCACCTTCACGCCGAAGACCGCATGCTGTGGGACGCGGTATACCCGGATACCGTTCCGGGAGCCACCATTGCCGACGGCGATACCTTCAGCGTCGCCGGAGTCACCCTCCACGCGATTCACACGCCCGGCCACTCCCCCGGCTCGGTCTGCTTTTACCTGCCCGACGCCGGCACCCTGTTCAGCGGCGACACCCTGTTCCGGGGCGGGCCGGGAGCAACCGGACGGTCCTACAGCGATTTCCCCACGATCATCGAATCCATCCGCACCAGGCTGTTCACCCTCCCCGCGGACACCGTGGTGAGAACCGGGCACGGCGACTCGACCAGCATCGGCGAAGAAGCACCGAACCTCGACGAGTGGATCGCCCGCGGGCACTGAACCCGACTGCCGGCCGGCTCGATCTTCAGAACGACCGGCCGGCAGCAGGCCTCAGAAGGACCAGCCTGAGCAGCTACGGCACCGGGGCCGCGACATCCTCGTAAGCGGCGACGACGGCGCTTGCCACCGCGTCCACGGCGAGACCGGGCACGAGGTCTTCCGCGGCCCCCGCCGTCGACGGCTGCCACGGAAGTTCCAGCGCCGAGTACGTCGCTTCAAGGACTGACCGAATCGATGCAGAGTCCTCCACCACGATCACCGAGGAAAAAAGCCATGCACCGGAGATGACTCGCTGCGCGGTGCCGACCAGCTTCACGGCCTGGGTGCCGTCCACGCCGTGCACGCTGAACTCGCCCGGGCAGTATTCACCGGGAATCTGTCCCATCCGGGCATCAACGCCGACCCGCCACAGCGATTTTGCAAGGATCTCACCGAGCAGTCGGAACCGGGCATGCGATCCGGCGACCGCGTCATGGTGGGGCTCGATGTGGTCCACGATCAGACACCCGTGGTGGTAGGCCGCAGCCCGTCCGCCCGCCTTTCGGACCAGTGGCTCGAACCCATGCGTCCGGGCGGCGTCCGAAGCCGTCCCGAAACCGGGCAGACGGGTGTCCCGCTGCCCGAAGGCAACAGTGGGCTGGGGGCGGTAGAGCCGTAGCGTGGGCCCGAGGTCCCCAGCTGCCGCTGCGCGTAAAAGGGTAAGCCCGCGCTCCATGTCCGCTGCCGCACCCGAGGACAATTCGTGTAGGACCTGCAGGCGCCCTTCAGACCAGGCACGAGGAATCATGTGTCACAGGCTCCTCAGCGGCCGCCGTCAATAGATCGGCTCCGCTGCTCGACGCCCGGGGTTCCGTAAGGATAATCAGCCAAGCCCGGCGCGCTGGCCTGGGACAGCCGTTCAACCTCATCGCTGCTCAGCGTCAGGGCAGCTGCCCCAAGGTTGTCTTCAAGCTGCTCGCGAGTACGGGCACCGAGAATGACCGACGTGACAGCTGGCTGCTGCGCAACCCATGCCAGCGCTACCTGGGACGCGCTGACTCCGCGCGCCTCAGCAATACCGAGGACGACGTCAATGATCGCCCAGGTCCGCTCCTGCGCGTTGCGCTTTTCCCACGCTTCCATTCCGCGTTCCGGATTCTCGCCGAGACGGGTTGCGCCCTTGGGCGCAGTATCCCGCTTGTACTTTCCGGTGAGCCACCCCCCGCCGAGCGGTGACCACGGCAGTAAGCCCATACCGGCGTCGAGCGCTGCAGGCACAATTTCTGCCTCGATCCCCCGCACCAGAAGGCTGTACTGCGGCTGGAGGGTGGCCGGCAGGTCCCACCCTCGCGCCTTCGCAATGCCGGCGGCCTTGGTCAGCTGCCATCCGGTGTAGTTCGAGAAGCCGTAGTAGCTGATCTTGCCGGCGCTCACGGCGTCGTGGAGGAAGCCGAGCGTCTCCTCCAGAGGAGTGAGCGGGTCCCAGGAGTGCATCTGGTACAGGTCGATGTGGTCGACGTTGAGCCGCTTCAGCGAGGCATCGAGCGCCAGCCGAAGGTGCCGCCGGGAGAGGCCCAAATCATTGGGGCCCTTACCCATCGGGAACCGACCCTTCGTAGCCAGGATCATGCCGGAAGCGGACGGGCTCTTCGCCAGCCAGCGCCCAATGATCTCCTCGGACGCTCCCGCGGTGTAGACATCAGCGGTGTCGATGAGGTTGCCACCGGCGTCGGCATAGTCATCGAGGATCGCATGTGACGTCGCTTCATCGGCTTCGGCACCAAACGTCATGGTGCCTAACGCATAAGCCGAAACCGATGCGCCGCTGCTTCCGAGGTTCCTGTATTCCATCAACTCTCCTGGGTAGGTGATAGTGCGTGCACTGCTCTTCAGTCGGTCACGGTCACGCCGCGCCAGAACGCCACGTGGTCCTTGATGTTCGCGGCGGCTTCCTTCGGCTCCGGGTAGGTCCATGCGGCGTCCGGATTGCTCTCACCGTCCACCTCCAGGCTGAAGTAGCTGGCGTCACCCTTCCAGGGACATGTGGTGTGCATGTCACTCGATCGGAGGAACTCCTGCTTGACGCTTTCCTTCGGGAAGTAGTGGTTCCCCTCGACCATCTCGGTGGAGTCAGACTCCGCAATGACCTGGTTGTTCCAGACTGCCTTGGCCATGATGTCCTCAATCCTCTGAACGGCTCAGCGCCGGTTGCGCTGTGAGCGCGATTACACAATCTGCCAACGATGACGCTGCTCGCTGCATTCCCCCGCCTGGAGTTAGAGCTTGCGCAGCGTAAGGATCTGCTCACTCCGGCCGAACGGCCCGTCGAGGTCGTGCAGGACGGACGAGGTCAGCCCGATTCCTTCCCGCCCGAAACTCACTCGGGTATCGAGGCCGAGCCACTGGCCCGAGGGCTGGCGGTGAAGGTGCACCTGCAGGTCGACGTTGGGAAACGCCCAGCTGCCGGGTCCGGGAGGAACCCGCGTGGCGATTCCGTTTGCGGTGTCGATGAGCCCGATCAGCCGGGCCGAGTCCGACGACGCTTCACCCTCCACCAGCGGGTGGGGCGTCCGCAACCAGACCCTGCCCCGGCCGGGCCTGTGGCCTTCGATCTTGCGGACATCAATCGACTGGATGTAGCCGCCGGGCCACTCCGCCACGGCGTCGTGCTCCTCACCCTGATCCGGTCCCGGCATGGACTCGTCCTCAAGCGCCGCGACGGACGAGGTATCGCTCGAAGCCAACCGCCAGGCGCGGGCGCGGATAGCTGTCCGCCCGCCATGGTTCATCTCCGCTTCCAGCAACTCGATGGTCCTCCCTGGGCGCACCATCCGGGTGGTCACCTCGACGGTCTCCAGCGGTATGAGGCCCAGGATCTCGAACGAGATGCGCGCCATTTGCAGCTCTGCGCGTGGCTGGAACTGTTCAAGGCAATGTGCGAGCAGACCGGATGCGGGCGCCATGTGCTGCTCGTGTGCGTTCCAGGCACCCTGTGCATGAATTGTGGCCTCGAACCGGCCCCCGCCCGCCGGACGGTAGTAGGAATCTGCCATGGTGGGAAAACACGCTCCTGAGGGAAAGCTCGGTTAAGGCTGGACTCGTGCCCTGTTGACGGCGTCCGAGGCACGAATAAAGCCTAGGTGACTGAAGGCCTGCGGGAAGTTGCCTGCCAGCCGGCCGCTCACCGGATCGTACTCTTCCGCGTACAGTCCGAGGTCATTCGCGTAACCGGTGAGCCGGTCAAGCAACGCCGTGGCATCGTCGGTGCGGCGGCTGTTTGCATACTGTTCCACAAGCCAGAACGTGCAGATCAGGAATGGGTATTCGTGGCCCTCCAAACCATCGAGGCCGGATGCTGTGCGGTAACGGTGCAGGAGCCCATGGGCATCCTGCAATTGCTCCTCAATGCGGGCCACGGTGCCAAGCATCTTCGGGTCATCGCTGGCCACAAAGCCTGTGTGGGGCAGTTGCAGCAGGGACGCATCGACTTCATCGTTCGAGTATGTCTGCGTGAACGAGTTGAGCTCGGCGTTGAATCCGCGCTCCATGATCTCCTCCCGGAGCCGGTCCCGGATCTCCTCCCATCGATCGGCCGGCCCTTCCAGCCCGTGCTCACGCACTGCCCGGACCCCCTGATCGAAGGCAGCCCACATCATCACTCGTCCATGAACGAAGAACTCTGCTTCCCCGCGCATTTCCCAGATGCCGTGACCCTTCCGGTCCAGGTTCTGCTCACAGAACCGAAGGAGGTTCTTTTGCAGCCCCCAGGAGTACTCGCCCTCGGCTGCCCCTGTATCCCTCAGCGCCGCGAGGGCGAGCATGACTTCCCCGACGACGTCGGCCTGGTATTGGCCCACAGCCCCGTTACCGATTCTTACCGGCTTTGAATTCTCGTAGCCGGCCAGGTGGTCCAGCTCGCTTTCGGGGAGCTGGCGTTCGCCGGCGATGCCGTACATGATCTGCACCTGATCCGGATCCCCGGCTACCGCACGCAACAGCCAGTTGCGCCAGTGCAGCGCACCTTCGGTGAAGTCATGCGCAATGAGCGCCTCGATGGTGAGTGCGGCGTCGCGCAGCCAGGTGTAGCGGTAGTCCCAGTTGCGAGAGCCGCCGAACTCCTCCGGCAACGACGTGGTGGCTGCGGCCACGATGCCGCCGGTTCTGCCATGGGTAAGGGCACGGAGCACCATCAGCGAGCGCAATACGGCCTCATCGTGTCGATCATGAACCTCCACCCGGGAGGACCACTGAGTCCAGTAGGCGATAGTCGCTTCCAGGGCTCTGTCCGGGTCTGCTGCAGTTGGAAGCGCCTCGTGAGACTGGTGCCAGGTAAGTACCCAGCTTTCGGATTCGCCGGCTACAAGCGGAAAGACACCGCTCAGCCGCTTCGAGACGGCGCCCTGGTAATCGTCCGCATGGCCCTCGGCGGAGGCTTCGTGGCGGTCTTCCATGCCGGTCTGTGGTTCTGCCCGCTGGGACTCGTGAGGGTGCAGCAACGGTCCGGTCAGCAGCAGCGCATCCGGACCTGCAACCGACAGCAGTCCGCACGAGCCGACTTTCTCGAGGTCGACCCGCCGCGTCCAGGGCTTCGCCCGGGCATAGTCGAACCGTATGCGCAGGTCGTGCTCCACTTCAACGGTTCCCTCGACGCACTCCACTCGGCGCACCAGATCCGACTGCGCGTCGCCAGGCGGCAGGAAGTCGGTGACCACCATCTTTCCGGTCGGGGTGCGCCAGGTCGTTTCCAGGACGAACGTTCGTGGAAGATACCGCCGGGAAACCACCTCGCCGTCAGAGGCGGAAACTTTCCATCGTCCGTCTTCCGGGGACCCCAGCAGGGCCGCGAAGACGGAGGGAGAATCGAAGCGCGGAAAGCAAAGCCAGTCGATACTGCCGTCCCGGGATACCAGTGGCCCCGTACTCAGATCAGACAGGAGGGCGTAGTCCTCCAGCGGCGTGGACGCGTGCTCTGCATGCTCAGCTGTCATCCTCCCATTCAATCAGCAAGCATCCTGCCGTGCAGGAGCCCGGTGGGAACGCCGAGGCTGACCGGTTCCGATTGACCACAGCAACCGGACTGCGAAACCATCTCGCCACCGGAGGATGCAGTGTCGCAGCTTCCCCCGAGGTCGGTGCTGCAGACCCCCGTTTCGGGGAGATCGAGGTGAACTGACGCAGCGGCGTCGTCATCGCCGGCAACGGCGGCGACGACTGACCGCACCTGCTCATATCCGGTGGCCAGCAGGAAGGTGGGGGCGCGGCCGTAACTCTTCATACCTACGAGGTAGAAGTCCTTGTCCGGGTGCGCCAGGACAGCTGCCCCGTGCGCCGGGACGGTCCCGCAGGAGTGGAATTCAGGGTCGATCAGTGGCCCCAACGCCCGCGGCGCTTCAACAGCGGGATCGAGCTCGAGCCGCAGTTCGCGGAGCATCCGCAGGTCCGGACGGAACCCCGTGGCCGGTACGAGCACATCCACTTCGACCTCACGTGCGCCTTCCGGGCTCGAGGCATGAACGCGGAGTGCGCCGTCGCCGGCCTCCAGTTCAGTGATGGTGAACGAGGTCAGGAGCTCCACCACGCCGTCCTCCACCAGCGAGCGCAGGCGGCTTCCGAGCGCTCCGCGGGCCGGCAACCCGTCGAGGTCTCCGCCGCCGTAGAGCCGCTGTGCTGATCCGGATCCGCGCACACCCCAGATCAGGCGGGTTCCCGGCTCAGCTTTGGCAACCTGTCCAAGACTTAGCAGGGTGTTCGCGGCGGAGTGCCCTGCACCGACTACCATCACGCGCTTGCCGGCGAAGCGGGCGCGGTCCTTGCCTGCAGCATCGGGAAGGGGCTGCGTGATGAAGGCGTGCACAGCGCTCTCTCCCGGGGCCGGCAGCCCGGCCTGGCCCAGCGGATTGGGCTGGCTCCAGGTGCCGGATGCATCGAGAACGGCCTGCACCAGGTGATCCTCAAGTCCTCGCGGGCCGAGCACACGGACAAGGAACGGCTGGTCCTCGCGATGCAGGGTCCTCGTCTTGTCCATCCCCTGCCGCGTCACTGCGAGCACCTCGGTGTTGAGGTGCAGGGCTGCTGCGATGCCGGGTAGCGCCGCGAACGGTTCAAGGTAGGCCTCAACCAGTTCATTACCGAAGGGAAGCGCTGAGCCGCGCGGCGCCTGCCAACCGGTCGGCTTCAAAAGCCGGTGGGCGGCGTCGTCGATGTTGTACTGCCAGGGAGAGAACAGGCGGATGTGGCCCCATTGGCGGATGGCAGCCCCGACGGCGTCGCCCTTCTCGAGAATCAAGGGTGTCAGCCCTCGTTCGAGGAGATGGGCGGCGGCTGCGAGGCCGATCGGGCCGGCCCCGATGATGGCGACGGGCAAGTGACGCTGTTCCGGCATCGCTGTTCCTTCCGTTCTATGGCCCACTGGTCTAGTTACATTGATATTCATCGATATGAGTATCTGAGAGCTATCGATAAATGTCAATGTTCGAGCAACCTTGGGAATGAGTGCACGAATGCGCACGTATGTACTATGTTGAGCAGTGTGCTGACAGTCCTCCGCAATGTTGCGTATCGCAAACTCTTCTCTGCGCAGGTGATTGCGCTGCTTGGTACAGGCCTGCTCACCGTGGCACTGGGTCTCCTCGCGTTCGATCTTGCGGCGGGCCGAGCAGGAGCCGTCCTCGGTACTGCCCTCACCATCAAGATGCTGGCCTACGTCTTCGTGGCTCCCCTGATGGCGGCACTGATGGAACACCTTCCCAGGAAAGCCGTCCTGATTGCAGCTGACCTCGTCCGCGCGGCCGTTGCCCTAATGCTGCCGTTCGTGGATCAGGTGTGGCAGGTCTACGTTCTGGTATTCGTGCTGCAGTCGGCCTCGGCTACCTTCACCCCGGCGTTCCAGTCGGTGATTCCTGTGATTCTGCCGCGGGAGCGCGACTACACGAAGGCGCTATCCCTCTCGCGGCTTGCCTACGATCTTGAGTCGCTCCTGAGCCCCGTCATCGCAGCCGCGCTGCTGGTGATTATGAGCTATTCCAGTCTCTTTGTCGGCACCGTCATTGGGTTCCTGATTTCCGCTCTGCTCGTCGGAACCACTCGGTTGCCCGCTCCCCCGCCGCCCGCGCGCCGGGGTTCCCTCCTGCACCGCACCACCCTGGGGGCCCGGATCTTCCTGCAGGTGCCGTCTCTTCGTGGTCTCTTCGCACTGAACCTGGTGGTTGCCTGCGGTACCGCGCTCGTCCTGGTGAATACCGTCGTTTATGTCCGAGAACTTTATGGCGGAACCAACGCTGAGGTGGCAATCGCCCTCGCCTGCTACGGCGCCGGATCAATGACTGTGGCACTGACGACGCCGGCACTGCTGGAGCGCTTTCCGGACCGGGCCTTCATGGTGAGTGGAAGCGCGGTGATCGCAGCGGGCGTGGGTGCGGCCGGCGTCATCGCGTTACTGCAGCCCGCCTGGGTACTGATGCTCCTGCTGTGGGCGCTGCTGGGTGCCGGTACTTCGATGATCAATACGCCGTCTGCGCGCCTGCTGCGCCGCGCGGCCACGGATGCAACGCGGTCCTACCTGTTCACGGCGCAGTTCTCCCTCTCGCACGCCTGCTTCATTCTCAGTTACCCGATTGCGGGATGGGCTGGAGCCGCCGCCGGGCAGCCTGCGGCCGCGTTCATCCTTGCAACGCTCGCTACACTGGGCGCTGTGGCAGCATTGCGGCTCTGGACGGCCGAGCCTCCGGCTACCGGGGCAGATGAGTCACCTGTCAGCAAGGAGTGGACTGTTGAGCGAAGAACCGGTCGGCTCGCGGCCCAGCCTGAATCATCCGAACGATCCTGATGAAGCACGCCTCGACGTCGGCGCATCCCTGTTCAGGATGCTCGCCGACCCTACGCGGCTGCACATTCTGTGGCTGCTCTCCGAGGAATCCGGCGACGTCAGTTCCCTGGTGGAACGCACGGGAGCAACCCGCACATCAGTCAGCCAGCATCTGGCCAAGCTCCGTTTCTCGGGATTGGTAACCACGCGGAAAAGCGGCCGCAATGTCATCTACAGCATTGCGGACGGGCACCTCGCACGCCTGGTACGGGAGGGCCTGAACCACGCCGACCACCGCGTTACCGGGGAGCCTGCACACGACTGATCCTCCTGCTCCTCGGAACCGGCGCCTACCGAATACACAGCAGGCTTCCTAGTTTAGAGTTCTGGCATGAGCTTCAATGACAATGCCCAGTTCGATCCCTCCCGGGTGAGTGACCGGCGCGGCCGCGGCCGCGGCGTCGCTATCGGCGGCGGCCTCGGCGGCGGCCTGATCCTGCTGCTGTCACTGTTCTTCGGCCCGGGTGTGGTGGACCAGTTAGGACTTGACGGCGGCACCGACACGGATACCGGTATCGGTGCGGACTCTGATCCCGCCATCAACGCGTGCCAGACCGGCGCGGACGCCAACGAGCGGCTCGACTGCCGCATCCTTGGCACCGCTGAAAGCCTGGATAGCTTCTGGTCCCCTTACCTGGAGCCCTTCGGCATTCAGTACACGCCGCCCGGGGTGGTCCTGTTCAGCGGCCAGACCAACACGGGCTGCGGCGCGGCGAGCAGCGCCGTCGGGCCCTTCTATTGCCCGGCGGACGAGCAGACGTACTATGACACCGCCTTCTTCAACGATCTGGTGACCCGCTTCGGTGCGTCCGCTGGGCCGCTGGCTCAGGAGTACGTAATTGCCCATGAGTTCGGGCACCACATCCAGAACCTGACGGGCGCACTGAGCGCATCCCAGCAGGACCCCCGCGGTGCAGAGTCCGGAGCAGTCCGGGTGGAGTTGCAGGCCGACTGCTACGCCGGCATGTGGGCGGCGCATGCCACAACGGTCCCTGATCCGGAATCCGGGGTTCCCTTCCTGCGCGAGTTCACTCGAACCGACCTGCAGGACGCGCTGTCAGCGGCGTCGGCGGTCGGCGACGACCGCATCCAGGAATCGACCACCGGTCAGGTCAACCCCGAGGCGTGGACCCACGGTTCCAGTGAGCAGCGTCAGGCGTGGTTCCTGCGGGGACTAGAAACGGGAGACATCGAAGCGTGCGACACATTCGCCGCTGAGGATCTCGACAATCCCTAGCCCGCTTTCTCAGGTCCCGCAGAAGGTCCGGTACGAGCCAAAGTCCTCAGGCGCTCCAGCGGCATAGCGCTCGAAGCCGTCACGCTCCTGAAACGGCGCCGTCACAGCAGCGAGCAGCGTGCCCAGTGGTTCGAGGTCATCCTCAACGGCAGCAGCGAGAGCTTCTTCCACGCGGTGATTCCGCGGGATGTACACGGGGTTAACCCTGTCCATGGCGTCTGCTGACGGGTTCAGGGTGAGCCACTGCGCCAACCAGGCATCAAAACGTGCGGGGTCAGCGAAGTAGCTGCGGGACACTTCAACGTTCCCGCGCGCGGCAGCGCTCAGGCTCCGCAGGAAGGACGTGTAGTCCACATGGTCCTCCTCCAACAGCGTCAAGAGCTTTCCTGCGATGTCTGCCGCATCGACGCCGTCCGGCAGGCCCAGCTTGATGCGCATTCCCGCGGACCAGGCACCGCTGTAGAAAGCGGGGAATTCTGCCAGCGCTTGCTCTGCCAGCTTCACGGCGTCGTCCTGGTTTTCATCGAGCAGGGGCAGCAGCGTTTCGGCGAAGCGGGTGAGGTTCCAGTGGGCGGCGGCCGGCTGGTTCGCATAGGCATAGCGGCCCATGGTGTCGATTGAACTGTAGACCGCTGAGGGGTTGAAGGCGTCCAGAAAGGCGCACGGACCGTAGTCGATGGTCTCACCGGAAATGGTCATGTTGTCCGTGTTCATGACGCCATGGACGAAGCCCACCAGCATCCACTGCGCGACAAGCTCCGCCTGGGCACGGATGACCGATTCAAGCAAGGCGAGGTAGGGGTTGGGTGCCTGTGCTGCCTCGGGAAAGTGGCGGGTGATGGCGTAATCCGCTACGCGGCGGAGCAGTTCGATGTCACCGGTGGCACGGGCGTACTGGAAGGTACCGACGCGCAGGTGGCTGGCGGCGATTCTGGTCAGCAGGGCGCCCGGCAGCAGTTCCTCGCGCTGCACTGGACGTCCCGTGGCCACGACGGCGAGCGAACGGGTGGTAGGGATGCGAAGTGCGTTCATCGCTTCGCTGACGATGTATTCACGCAGCATGGGGCCTATTGCGGCGAGTCCGTCGCCACCCCTTCCGAACGGTGTGCGGCCGGAGCCCTTGAGGTGGATATCCCGCAGGGTGCCGTCCGGGTTTGCAACCTCTCCGAGCAACAGCGCGCGTCCATCACCGAGGCGGGGGCTGTACCCGCCGAACTGGTGGCCGGCGTAGGCCTGCGCAACCGGGGTTGCACCTTCGGGTACGCGTGCGCCGGTGAGGAGACGGACGCCGTCGGGAGCCCGCAGGAAAGCCGGATCAAGCCCGAGCTCGGCCGCGAGCTGCTCGTTGAGCACCAGCAGGTGCGGTTCGGCCGGCTCTGCTGCTTGCCAGGGCGTGCCCATTTCCGGCAGGTGGCGGGCGAAGTGGTTGTCGAGGGTGACGGTCGGCGCCGTAGAAACACTCACGTATATACCAACAGACGTGGCGTTCGGGTTGTTCCCCGCGAACGGCCCCCTTTCGTTATCGCTTTCCCTGAGGACCGGGCGTATGTTGGAGGTATGTCGGCAATGGGCCGTCCGCCCGGCGCCGTAGCTATGCGGCACGGGAAAGGAGCCGGACATGTTTAGCTTCCGACGAAAGGGCGCCGCCTTCGAGCGCAAGAAGGCCGCCGCTGCATCTGCCCATCAAAAGGACTTCCGCGAGGGGTACGTCCACATCCATGGGAACGAGGAAAAGGCTAACGACCTCGCCATGAGGGCGTATGGCGACAAGGACGGTGACGGCAAACCGGACGTTCCGTTCATGCCGTTCCCGGGGTGACGGGGCCCAGAGCGTTCGCTACATGACCCGCTCACCCAGGGTGATGTTCCTGCCGAAATCGGAGTAGAAGGGCGGGAAGACTGTGACGGATTCAACGACCGGCTTGCCCGTCAACTGGGCTAACAACTCCCGCACCCGCGCAGGTTCCTGGTAGAGACCGTTCAGCTCGCCGGTGATGCGCAGGGCCTGTTGGCTGGTCCGATGCATCACTTCGTGCAGTGGGAAGTCCCCCATGATGGTGTGGCCGGCGTTCAGCGCGTCAAGTAGTTCGTTGAGTTCCATGGTGTCCTTTCGGTCTGACGGAAGTTCCGAGGCAGCCAATGAACCGCAGCCTGGTGACAACTCTTCATGACAGGATGCCCTTATGGGGAATACGTTGAAAGTTCTCGTGACTACAGTCGCCATTTCTGCCACGCTGATTGCCCTCGCGGTCTGGGTCCTATCCGGGATAACGGTTCTGGACGCGTTCGCGGTAGTGGCGCTGTCGCTGCTGATCGCTCTTGCCCTGCGCCATCTCCGGGAAAAACACGTGAAGCTCAGGGCTGACGACGAGGGACAGCGCCATCACCGCGGACGCGGTGGAGGCGGGCTGATGTGACAGTCCGCCTCGGCGCAGGTGAACCATGGACACCAGTCCCCTGAGGGTTCACCGTCGCGCGGATGGTTACGCTGGGTGAATGGCGACAGTTCTTCTCGTGCGGCACGGCCGCACCACAGCGAATGCTTCAGGGCTTCTGGCTGGCAGGGCCGACGGCGTCAGCCTGGACCAGGTCGGCCGGGAGCAGGCGGCCCTGACCGCTGACCGGCTTGCAGCCGTCCAGGTTGTCGGAGTCGTGTCGAGCCCGCTCGAGCGGTGTCAGCAGACCGCCCAATTCATCCTCGATCGCCAGGCCGGCGACTCGCGTGCAGCCGTCGATATGAATCTCGATGCCTGTCTGACGGAATGTGATTACGGCCAGTGGCAGGGCCGCATGCTCAATGATCTCGCCACCGAGGACCTGTGGTCGGCAGTGCAATCGCAACCGTCCGCCGTCACTTTTCCCGGCGGCGAATCCATGGCCGCGATGCAGGCCCGGTCGGTGGCGGCGATTCGACGCCACGACGCCTCCTTCGAATCCCTCCACGGGCCGGGAGCAGTGTGGGTGGCAGTGAGCCACGGTGACATCATCAAGTCGATCCTCGCCGACGCCCTCGGCATGCACCTCGACCTATTCCAACGCATCAACGTGGGACCGGCCTCCGTGTCGATCCTGCGTTACGGAGCCAATCGGCCGACCGTTCACGCAACCAATACCGACGCCGGCGATCTGTCTTGGCTGTCCACCAGCGTCACTTCCGACGACGCACCGGTGGGCGGTGGCGCAGGACACACGGCGTCATCAGCGCGATGAGCCTAAAATAGCAACATGCCCACAACTGTTCACGAGTTTGTCTGGCCTGACCGCGTCGTCGTCGGCACCATCGGGCTTCCGGGGGCCCGCACGTTCTACCTGCAGGTACGTGCAGGAAAGCAGATAGTCAGCATCGCCCTCGAGAAGCAGCAGTCGGCGCAACTCGCCGAAAAAATCGATGAGATCCTCGATCAGCTCATCAACCTCGAGGGCAACCCCTTCAGCGTGCCCACGAGCACTCCCATCGAACTCGTCGACAATGACCAGCTTGAGGCGGTAGAGGAACAGTTCCGCACCGGCGTCATGAGTTTGGGGTGGGACCCGACCACGGCGCAGATCGTCGTCGAGGCGTACCCGCTCAGTGACGCTGAGAGCGAAGACGAAACCTTCCCCGATGACGACGACGCCGATGCGTCCGAAGTGCTGCGGGTCAGCATGCCTGTTGGTACCGCCCGCGCCTTCGCCAAGCGCACCCGCGAGGTTGTAGGCGCCGGGCGTCCGATCTGCGTGCTGTGCGGTCAGCCAATCGACGCTGATGGGCACATCTGCGCCCTGCCCGAAGCCTGATGCCGACGCCGGACCTGTTGACCGCCGAGCTGACGCTCACCGGCCGCATCACGACGGCGTCGAACGCGACCTTCCTGGGCAGCATCGGCGATGCAGCAGTCATCTATAAGCCAGTAGCAGGCGAGCGTCCGCTCTGGGATTTCCCCGACGGTGTTCTTGCGCACCGGGAGATGGCCGCCTACCTCGTCTCGGAGATACTGGGCTGGAATGTCGTTCCTCGCACCTGGCTACGCGACGGTCCACTGGGTGAAGGGATGGTGCAGCTCTGGCAGGAGACGGATCTAGCCCAGAACGCGGTGGATCTGGTTGCGACGGGCGAGGTGCCGAAGACCGGCTGGAAGCAGGTCCTCGAAGGTCAGGACGAGAACGGCTCGATGGTAGCTCTCATCCACGAGGACTCCCCCGCGCTGAGACGTATGGCGGTGTTTGACGTACTGGTCAACAACGCCGACCGCAAGGGCGACCACATTCTTGCAATGGAGGACGGGCATCGGCACGGTGTGGACCATGGGCTGACCTTCCACAGCGACCACAAACTGCGCACGGTGCTGTGGGGATGGCTCGGTGACCCACTCACGAGCGAAGAGCTCGACGGCGTCGATCGCCTCAGCGAGGCCCTGCACGGTGAGCTGGGCCATGAACTGGCGGACCTTTTGTCCGCGGACGAAATCGCTGCGCTCGCGGCGCGTTGCACCCGGATGCGCTCATCCGGGCGGTTCCCAGCTCCGAGCGGTGAAACGCCCGCGGTGCCCTGGCCATTGTTCTAGGAACGGACGCAATCCTTCCGTGAAGAATCGTCCTCTACCGTAGCTTTCAGCGCCCCTTCACCGGAGAATGAGGGCCATGACGACCTACACCAGCACGAAGGAATTCGAGGGCGCAACCTTCGTCAGGGCAAGTTTCAAAGGCGCCACCCTGCGATTCTCCGATGTCAGCGGCGTGTCGATGCGCGGCGTCGACGTGGACGGACTCGACATCGACAGCCACGACCTGTTCTTCGGCAGTCTTCTCGTCAACGGGGTCGACGTGGTGCCGCTTGTGGATGCCGAACTCAACCGGCAGTTCCCGGGCCGCGAACTGCAGAAGGCGCAGACGCCCGAAGGCCTGCGGGAGGGGTGGCTCGCGGTGCAGTCCGCGTGGCAGGAGACTGTGGATGGCACGCCAACGAACTTGGTGGACAGGCAGGTAGCGGACGAATGGTCTCTGGCTCAAACCCTGAGGCACCTCATTCTGGCGACCGACGCCTGGCTCGGCAGCGGGATCCTGCGGAAGGAGCAGCCGTTCCACGAGATCGGACTGATTTTCACCGGCGCCGGCGAGATGGGTTTCGACATGTCGATCTTCCGGGTGGAGCTGCCGGCGTACGAGGAGATTCTCGCTGTTCGGGCAGAGCGCCAACAGCAGGTCACCGATTTTCTGGCCACGGCAACGCCGGATCTTCTCGCAGAGGAACGCGAGAACCCCTGGGGCGGCGGCGACTGGCATCCAAGCGTCGGCGACTGCATTCGCGTGATCCTCGAGGAGGAGTGGGCACACCTCCGCTACGTCAGACGGGATCTCGCTCGTATTGGTTAGGGCCCGAGAAAACCAGCCGGGCCGGGTCCGCCTGGGGGACTCGTTAGCATGGGCTCATGGGACGAGTCAGGAATGTCAGGATAGAACCGCTGATAGGAAGTCTTGTTCTGATGCTTATCGTCGGATACTTCTCGCAGACGTCTCCATCTGCATGGGTGGCGCTCCTGATAACACTGGTCACCGTAGCGTTCGGCATACAGATCGCTACTGCTGTCCTCAGGAACTCATCCGAGCAGGTCGAGGGTGCTAAACCTGCACCCCGACGGCGTACCGTGATGGCACTCGCATCAGTGGTCGGTCTCATCGCGGTGGCGCTATTCGCGTACGCGTCCTACACGTTGCTCGCATTCGCGCATTACTTCTCGCTGGCTGCCATCGGTGCGGCGCTCTGTAGCGTGATTGTCGCTTGCATTTCGATCCGAGCCGCCAATTACTCAGCCTTGCAGAACTGACGACAGGCACCCGGCTATCCCGTCTCCCGGCGGTAGTGACAATCAGCTCAGGAGAGCACGGGAACGGCGAATTCCAGCTGGTCAGCTCAACCACTACTCCGATGAGATTTACAGTAAAGGATGCGCCTGACCCGAAACCGCGACCGGCGGCCGTTTGAGCAATGGTCGGCCGTCGTCCTGATTGCCCTCCTGTCAGCAGCGCTCTGGTTCGGCTGGTTCGCCTGGGATACCGAGTACCAGTACGACGCCGCCACGGGTGAACTGACTGGACCGTATGAAGTATGGCAGGGAGTGGCAGCGCTTCTGTGCGGCATCGTGGTGATAGGGCTCGCCTACCGGCTCTTGCATTTCATCGTTGCTCTGCTGGT
Organism: Arthrobacter vasquezii; assembly: GCF_029455255.1. NCBI lineage: Bacteria > Bacillati > Actinomycetota > Actinomycetes > Micrococcales > Micrococcaceae > Arthrobacter > Arthrobacter vasquezii. The sequence continues at coordinate 50,158 of NZ_JAROKN010000018.1, forward strand.
ACTTCCTGCTTCCTTCACGCTTGCATGGATCAGCACTGCCTCTGCCATGGATTCGGGCGGCCTGTGGGCGGTCGGGGCTATACTTCTCGCCTTCGGTACTACTTTCGGTACAGCCGTCTTGCTTGGCATCGCCGCAGCAATCGAAGCCGTAGGCAACAGACAACGGGCCCCGATATCCGAGTGAGCAAACACCGGGCATGTCCAGCAGTCGTGGGGTGATCTAATTCTCTGAGTCCCGTGGAGCTGCCGTAACCAGACGCGCCAGGTCGGTGCCCGGCGCCGCAAGTCGATCCACGATGTCAAAGACGAACTGCTGCATGGCGGCAGCGGCGGCCGAGGGTCCGACGTCGTTGCGCCGGGCCAAGTTGACGGTCCGCGTCAGCGAAGGACTCACCAAGCGAGCCCTCCGCAGTCCGGGGCGGTCATGGACCACCATCGCCGGCACCACGGCCACGCCGAGCCCTCTTTCAACAAACCGCAGCACTGCGTCCATTTCGGCGCCCTCCACGGCCACCACCGTTTCCAGACCAGCGGCGGAGAACGCAGCATCGGTGGCGACCCGCAGGTCGTAACTGCGGTTGAACGCCACCTGAGGGATGTGAGCCAGCTCTTTCAATGTGAGCTCTTCCGGCATCGCCGATCCGGCGGAGGAGACGACCACAAGCTCTTCTGCGAGCAGTGGAATTAATTCGGTGCCCGGAACCGTCGGGTTCACTGCGCGGGTGACCACCAGGGCCAGATCCAGTGCACCTTCGTTGAGGGCCTCCACCAGGAAACGCGAGCCGCCCTCCGTGATGTGCAGTTCCACCCCGGGATGCGCACTGCGGAAGGCGGCCAGCACATCGGCGACCAGCGAGACGCACAGAGTCGGTGGAGCGCCCAGCCGAACTCGACCGCGGTGTAATCCTGACAGTTCGTCCATCTTCTCGCGAGCGGTCTGCGCGTCGCCGAGCATGCGCCGAGCGATGGGCAGCAACAGCTCGCCCGCGTTCGTCAGCGTTGCTCCTAAGGAGCCCCGGTGGAACAGTTCAGCACCAAGATCGGCCTCAAGCGCGGCGATCTGACGGCTCAGGGACGGCTGGGCGAGATACAACTCGTCGGCCGCGCGTGTGAAATGCCCCACTCGAGCTACCGCTTCAAAAGAGCGCAATTGGTCTAGCTTCACCTGTATAGCCTAAACGCATCATCGTGAGCCAAATAATTCATTGGAAACATGGAGCACACAAACCTACCGTTGTAGATATGAATCTCCACCACACTTCCGAACGCCTCCTGTCCACGTCCGTGCTGGTGATCGGTACCGGAGGCGCCGGGTTGCGCGCCTCGATCGAACTCGCTCAGCGTGGGGTGCAGGTGCTGGCGGTGGGCAAGCGCCGCAAGCATGATGCGCACACCACTCTGGCGGCTGGCGGGATCAACGCCGCTCTGGGCACTATGGACCCCGAGGACAGCTGGCAGCAGCACGCCGCCGATACCCTGCGCGAGTCTTACTTCCTGGCCGACCCGAGCATCGTAGAGACCGTAGCGCGTAATGCGGCCCGCGGCATTGCGGACCTCGAACAGTGGGGGATGCCGTTCGCCCGGGAGGAAGACGGACGGATCTCGCAGCGCTTCTTCGGTGCCCACAAGTACCGCCGTACCGCCTACGCCGGGGACTACACCGGTCTTGAAATCCAGCGCACCCTGATGCGCCGGGCGGCAGAGCTGAACGTGCCGATTATCGACACGGTCTACATCACCCGCCTGCTCGTCGCCGACGGCACGATCTTCGGCGCCTACGGCTTCGACATCGTGGACGGCACCCCCGTACAGATCCACGCCGACGCGGTCATCCTGGCCGCAGGTGGGCACACCCGAATTTGGCGGCATACCTCCTCCCGCCGCGACGAGAACACCGGTGACTCCTTCAGGTTGGCAGCGCTGGCCGGTGCCCGGATTCGCGACGCGGAACTTGTTCAGTTCCACCCGTCGGGCCTCCTGGAGCCCGACGACGCCGCCGGCACCCTCGTCTCCGAAGCCGCGCGTGGAGAGGGCGGTATCCTCACGAACGCTCTCGGTCAACGTTTCATGGAACGCTATGATCCCGCGCGTATGGAACTCTCCACCCGGGACCGGGTGGCCCTTGCCGCATTCACCGAGGTTGCCGAGGGCCGCGGGACCGAGAAAGGAGGCGTCTATCTGGACGTCTCACACCTGGCGCGCGAGACCATCCTGGAGAAGCTGCCGCGGGTCTACCGCACCCTGATCGACCTGCAGATGGTGGACATCACCACCACCAAAATGGAAATCGCACCCACCGCCCATTACTCGATGGGCGGGGTGTGGGTAGCACCGGAGGACCATAGCACCGGCGTGAACGGGCTGTTTGCAATCGGCGAGGCTTCCTCAGGTCTGCATGGGGCCAACCGGTTGGGTGGCAATTCACTGATCGAACTGCTTGTCTACGGGCGCATCACCGGAGAGCATGTCGCTGCGTACGTGGGCTCCCGCACCGAGATAAGTAGGGATCCGGCCGCCGTCGAACTGGCCCGCACCGAGATGCAGTCTCTGTTGCGCGAGAACGGGACCGAGTCAGTACGGCGCCTACAGCGCGAGCTGCGCAACCTGATGACCGAGCATGCCGGTGTGGTGCGTACCGAGCAGGGGCTCCAGGAAGGGCTGGACAAGCTAGCGGCCCTGGAGGAGCGTGCTCAGAACGTCACCGCACATCCGGACATCGCCGGCTTCGACGACCTGGCCCATGCCTACGACCTGCTTGGCTCGCTGCTGGCCGCACGTGCCACCCTGGAGTGCGCGCTCGAACGGCGCGAAACGCGTGGGGCCCATAACCGAGCGGATTTCCCTGCGATGGATCCCTCCCTCAAGGGGAACTTCATCTGGTCGCCGGCAGAGGGAGTCAGCTTCGAAGCGCTGCCGCCGGCTCCCGACTCGTTCCGGGCCCTCGCTGAAACCACCGCGGACGACTCCGTCGCCGGCAAGCTTTTGGAGTGAATACTGAATCTCCAGCTGCGGACATTCAGCTCGAGCTGTTTCTCGTGATCAGGTTCGGATGAGGAGTGCTCCATCCGTTGTCCACATAGTCCTGAAGGTTTGCGTCGTCGGTTACGAGCCGAGCCTCAACGCCAAAGGCGATATACGATGCGCCGACTTCCTCGCCAATGTTTAGGTCGCACCCACCGGTCGTTTGGCCGGGACCCTGCGACACGACGACGAGACAGGTGTTGGAACCCGCGTTAGACGTCTCCACCCCCGCGTAGAAAAGCAAACCGTCCTGCTCGGCGAGGAAACGTGAAGAGTTCTCATCGAGGTAGGAAACGTCCGCTTCCGCCGAAATCGTGTCCTCTTGACCGGCCGTTGTCTGTAGGACATCGAGGTCCGCGTGGGTTAGAGGTGCGTCCGGCTGCGCGCCGATGAGCGATTCACTGCTACAACCTGTCATGGTGAACAAGAGCGCCGTTATTCCAACGACTAGCCGCCCCTTAAGCATCGTTTCTCATTTCGTCGATGGGCTGACAATACGTGTAGCACCACCCTCAGCTCCGAAGACATGGTCGTAAAACCAGATTCAGACGGCAGCGAGCAACGCCGTGTGGCCGCACACGACGTGTGAGATGCCGACCTAAGTTAGCAATTGCTCAGGATAAAAGTCCCGCCATCGTCCGGCTAAGCCATGGGGTCGTCGGACCTAAGTTGGTCGAGCTATCTGAGCAATTCGGACAGCTCATTACTCCGGAAGACCCAGCCACAGTATCGGGTGGCTCGCAGTCAGCCCACTAGCGGTGCGCCCATCAAGTCCTGACATGTTGATTGGCTCCCGGTTAGCAGTCCAGTGGCTATGCGATAGCTAGTTGATTTTTCTGCGTCCAGGTGTCCCAGTATTGTTTCGGCGTCATGCCGTCGAGGGATCCGTGGGGCCGTTCATGATTGTAGATGTCCTTCCACTCGTCGGCCAAGTACTTCGCTTCGGCCATGGTGTCGATGATTTCCCCGGTGAG
>NZ_JAROKN010000019.1:0-52652 GCF_029455255.1 Arthrobacter vasquezii
GTACGAGACGCTGGCCACCGCGGACGGACCGCTGGCCGTCGCCGTCGGGACCGACCGGCAGTTCGCCGGCCTGGTGCGGATCCTCGGCGTGCCTGAGATGGCAACGGATCCCCGGTTCGAGACCAACACCCAGCGCGTGGCGCACCGCGATGAACTCAAGGCGCTCCTCGAGGAGCAGCTGGCCAAACGGCCCGCCGCCGAGTGGTCCGCCGTCCTGTCGAAGGAGGGCGTTCCGGCCGGGAAAGTGAACTCTATTGTGGAGGCGCTGGAACTGGCGCAGGAGCTGGGGCTTGATCCCGCCGTCGAAATGGCCGACGACGCCGGCCCGCGCACCAGCCACCAGGTCGCCAACCCGATCCACCTGTCCGAGACTCCTGCCAGCTACCGGCGCCTGCCGCCGCTGCTCGGCGAACACAACGATGCGACGTTCGCCGCGCTGTCGACCACCACCACTTCTCACTGAAAGTACGTTGAACCATGACTGTTGACCTTCTGTCCATCGACTCGCTCCTGTCACAGGAGGAGATTGACCTCCGCTCCACAGTCCGTTCCTTTGTGGATACCGAAATCAAGCCGAACATCGCCGAGTGGTATGACAACGCGGTGTTCCCGCTGGAGATCGTGCCGAAGATGGCTGAGCTGGGGCTCCTCGGTATGCACATCAAGGGGTACGGCTGCCCGGGACGCAGTTCGGTGGAGTACGGGCTTGCCGCGCTGGAGCTCGAGGCGGGTGACTCCGGTCTGCGCACGTTCGTGAGCGTGCAGGGTTCCCTGGCGATGAGCGCCATCGCCAAGCACGGCTCCGAGGAGCAGAAGAACGAATGGCTGCCGCGGATGGCCAAGGGCGAGGTGATTGGCTGCTTCGGGTTGACCGAGCCCGGTTCCGGTTCCGATCCCGGGTCGATGATCACCAACGCTAAGAAGGACGGCTCCGACTGGGTGTTGAACGGCGCCAAGCGGTGGATCGGGCTGGCTTCGGTGGCGCAGGTCGCCATCATCTGGGCGATGACCGACGACGGCGTCCGCGGCTTCGTGGTGCCCACCGATACGCCGGGGTTCGTCGCGACGCCGATTACGCAGAAGCTGTCGATGCGAGCGTCGATCCAGTGCGATATCACCCTCGAGGATGTGAGGCTGCCTGAGTCGGCGATGCTGCCGAAGGCCAAGGGGCTGCGCGGGCCGTTCGAGTGCCTGAACGAGGCGCGGTACGGCATCATCTGGGGTGCGATGGGTGCGGCGAGGGACAGCTACGAGGCGGCGCTGAACTACTCGAAGGAGCGCCTGCAGTTCGGCAAGCCGCTGTCCGGGTACCAACTGACACAGCAGAAGCTGGTGAACATGGCGCTCGAGATCAACAAGGGCATGCTGTTGGCGCTGCAGGTGGGCCGGTTGAAAGATGCCGGGACGCTGGAGCCGTACCAGATCTCCGTGGGCAAACTGAACAACTGCCGCGAGGCGATCGAGATTTGCCGGGACGCCCGGGCGATGCTTGGTGGCAACGGCGTCACGCTGGACTACTCCCCGCTACGGCACGCGAACAACCTGGAGAGTGTGCGTACGTACGAGGGCACCGACGAGGTACACACCCTGATCCTGGGCAACCACATCACGGGGACGCCTGCGTTCCGATGAGTGACTCCTCCCCCACGCCTGAACCCACCGGCCTCCGCCGCGGCCTCACCAGCTACGGCGACGCCGAGTTCTCGCTGTTCCTCCGCAAGGCGTTCATCAAGGGCGCCGGATATTCGGATGATGCGCTGGACCGAACCGTCGTCGGCATTGTGAACACCGGCAGCGGCTACAACCCGTGCCACGGCAACATGCCGGCGCTGGTCGAGGCCGTGAAGCGCGGCGTGATGCTGGCCGGTGGGCTACCGGTGGAGTTCCCAACCATCTCGGTGCACGAAAGCTTCTCCTCCCCCACCAGCATGTTCCTGCGGAACCTGATGTCGATGGACACGGAGGAGATGATCCGTGCGCAGCCGATGGACGCCGTCGTGCTGATCGGCGGGTGCGACAAGACGGTACCGGCGCAGCTGATGGGTGCGGCGTCGGCCGGTGTGCCGGCGATTTCGCTAGTGACCGGGTCGATGCTGACCGGCGGGTACCGCAGCGAGCGGGTTGGTGCGTGTACGGATTGCCGGGCGTTCTGGGGCAAGTTCCGTGCGCAGGAGATCACAAAACCAGAGATCGACGACGTGAACTCCCGCCTGGTGGGCAGCGTCGGCACCTGCTCGGTGATGGGGACGGCGAGCACCATGGCGTGCATAGCCGAGGCGATGGGGATTGCGCTGCCGGGGTCCGCATCGGCGCCGGCTGTGACGGCGGACCGGGTGCGGATAGCCGAGGCTACCGGAACTCAGGCTGTTGCTCTGGCTACTGCTGGGGTTGCGCCGTCGTCGATCCTGACGCCCGAGGCTTTTGAGAATGGCCTGCGGATGCTGCTGGCGATCGGTGGTTCGACGAACGCGATCATTCACCTGACCGCTGTGGCGGGGCGGCTTGGCATCAAGCTGTCGCTGGACGAGCTGGATCGGATGAGTGCCGAGACGCCGGTGCTGGTGGACCTGAAGCCTTCGGGTAAGTACTACATGGAGGACTTCCACCGTGCCGGCGGTGTTCCTGCAGTGCTGCGTGAGCTGGGTTCGCTGATCAACCGCGATGTGCTGACCGTGACCGGGCGGACCCTGGGCGAAGAAATCGACGACGCCGGGCCGGGCTTCCCGCAGGACATCATCCGGCCGCTGTCGGATCCGATCTACCCGCAAGGCAGTCTGGCGGTGCTGCGTGGGAATCTGGCCCCGGGCGGGGCCATCATCAAGCAGGCGGCGGTTTCTCCTGCCTTGCTCGAGCATTCGGGGTCGGCCGTGGTGTTCGAGAACGCGGCTGACCTTGCTGCCCGGATCGACGACCCTTCGCTGGACGTCACCGCCGATTCGGTCCTGGTGTTGAAGAACATCGGCCCCGTGGGTAACCCCGGAATGCCCGAGGCCGGCTACCTGCCGATCCCGAAGAAGCTTGCTGCCCAGGGCGTGAAAGACATGGTTCGAATTTCGGACGGGCGTATGTCCGGAACTGCGGCCGGAGCGGTGGTGCTGCATGTGACGCCGGAATCTGCGGTGGGTGGGCCGCTGCGGCTGGTGCAGACTGGAGACACGGTCACACTGAGTGTGAGACGACGGCTGGTGGAGTTGGAGGTGTCAGAGGACGAGCTGGCGCAGCGCGAGTTACAGCTCGGCCCAGCCTCACCCGACGTCCCGGAACGTGGTTACCGGCGCCTGTACGTGCAGGAGGTAACTCAGGCGAACGAGGGCTGCGACTTCCACTTCCTTCAGCCTTCAAATGAATCGCGCAGGAAGTCGAGTTGCTGATGTCGGGCCGATCTTGCCCTCCACAAGGTGCCTTTTGTTGACGTAACGGCGGTTATCGGCTCTTTAAATGGCCCGGGGGAGTGGCTGCAAGAGGGGTCGTTTCCTGCCCTCATTTCGTGGCATGTTGGCAAAACCGCGGAGGTCAAAACAGCTCAGCCACGCCTTGGACGTCATCCAGTTTCCCCTGACTCGGGAACAACGGTGCGTTAGGGCACGTTGCAGTCTCGTCAGAAAGAAGAGCCCAAGACATCAGAAATGAGAGTCATCGAAGTGGCAGCCGATTACGACGAAGTCCGTTCCGACGTTAAGGAATTGCAGGAACGTTCCCTGGAGGCATTGCAGTCTGCGAATGCCCCGGATGCCCGCAGCGTTGTCAATGAACTGGACGAAGCAGACGCACTCGATGAGGGTCTTACCCCTGGTGGGGAGATCGTCGCCGAGGAACTCATCGTTCAGGTCATTCCGCAGGCCGCGGACGAGTTCACCTGCTATTCCTGCTTCCTCGTCCGTCACCGCTCCCAGGTCGCGCGCGAGAGCAACGGCCATTCGTACTGCATCGAGTGCGAAAGCTAAGCATCCCCTAGCCTCGCCCCAGAGGACATCGCCAGGCAAAAACCGCCCATGGCCCCTCCCCTGCTTGCTAAGCCCGGCCGAACGAGGCGCCGGCCATCGGGGTCTGTAGGAGCCTGGTGACGGCCTAGTACTTGCCTCTTTGACGAAGCCCCGGTCCGGCTGTTTGGTTCCCCGTCAATTCCAAGCTTCTAGGATGCATAATGGACCGGAGCTCCGGTCAACCGCTATTTGACCGGAGCTTCGCCAATTGGGCTACGCCGGACAAAAAGTCGGTCAGTGGACCGCTGATGTCAAGAGGTTCCCTGCCATCCTCAGACAAGGTCTGGTGCGCTGGAGAGGATGTAATCTGCCGCCGCCGGCAGGCACCAACTGGTGTACAGACCGAACAGCTCTTCAGAATCCAACCCCTTATCACTGCCCGGATCGCTATTGAGCGAGTCCTGAACGAAGCCATCAAAATGGGTTGCACTCACGTCGGCGCCTTCGATACGTAGGATTCCCGCCAGCGGTATGCGGCGGTAGCACCAGGGGGTGTTGCCCTGAAACTATCCCGCGCAGGTTGCACTGTCCAATCAAGGCAAACGTAGGACTTCTCGAGCAGGTAATCCCCTGGCCCCGGCGCCTAAGGTAACAAAATATCCGTTATCGGCGTTTCAAAATGAGTGGGAGAGTGCGTGGCGGAACTGACTGCGTCCGGCGACCGTTTAGGGCGCTTTTTCCCGAAGCGGATGCCCGTTTGGATTCACCAGGGTAACTAGGATGGAAATCAGCTATCTGTGCCGGTGGCCTGAATTGAGTCTGCGTCCGCGACGAGGAACGCAGATACAGAGTACTGCACTCATGTCATATGACGACGGCCCACGGCATCCTCGGCGCCGTGGGCCGGTAGAGGGCGGCTTAGGGTGAGACCGTCTGCCGTTCAAGGGCAAACCGGGCATATTCTGCCAGTAGCGCAGGATCATCCACTGACCCGAGGTCCGCGACCGTTTCCAGCTGCGCGCCTTGCAGAAGGCGTTTGATGGGGACCTCCAGCTTCTTTCCGGTCCGGGTGTGCGGGATTCCTGGCATGAAGATGATCTCGTCAGGCAAGTATCGGACGGACAGGTTTTCACGGATAGATCTGGTGATCGACTCTTGGGCCACCTCCGCATTAGCTCCCTCGGCCAGGTGGACGAACAGCGGCATGTAGTAGTCAGTGCCAAGTTCCGCACCGACAACCAAGGCCTCGGTAACTTCGGGCAGCGCTTCAACCACCGTGTAGATGTCTGCCGAGCCGAGCCGTAGCCCGTTGCGGTTGAGAGTCGAGTCGGAACGGCCGTGGATGAGGATGCCCTGATGGGTGAATTCGATGTAGTCCCCGTGCCGCCACACTCCCGGATACATCGCGAAGTAGCTCTCGTGGTACCTGCTGCCGTCGTCCCCCCAGAAGCTCAGCGGCATCGAGGGCATTGCCTTGGTCACCACTAGTTCGCCTTTGCCACGGGTGGGATTGCCGGCGTCATCCCACGATTCGACCCGCACACCAAGGGCCGGGGCCTGAATGTAACCGACATGGACCGGTAGCGTCGGGGATCCTCCTACGAAGATGGAGGCGATGTCGGTGCCACCACTCATCGAACTCAACCAGATGTCACCCACGTTGCCGTAAACCCAGCGGTAGCCGTCGGCCGAGAGCGGCGATCCGGTGACCTGAAGGGATTTCAGGGCACCGAGGTTATGGTCGTTTTTTGGCACCAGACCGGACTTCGCGCAGGAGTGGACAAATCCGGCCCCAACGCCGAGGACGGTGACGTACTCGGCTGCGGCAATCTGCCACACCCGGTCGAGCGATGGGAAGGTGGGGTTTCCGTCCACGAGCACTGCAGTCGCTCCCACGGCTAAGGCAGAGATCAGTGAGTTCCACAGCACCCAACTCGTGGAGGCAACGTTGAGGTAACGGTCCCCGGGCCGCAGGTCGGAGTGGATGAGGAGCATTTTCATTTCCTCAAGCAGCGCCCCGCCGTGGCCATGAACGATGCCCTTGGGTACGCCTGTTGTCCCGGAGGAGAACAGGACCCACAGGGGGTGGCTGAACTCGACGTCCGCGAAGGCGAGCTCCGCCGGTTCGACCACGGCCTGTGCCCAGTCGATAGCCGGTACCGGGGTTGGGATACTCGGCACGGAGGTGTGCCGCTTCACCCAGATCACGTGCTCGAGGGTGGGAAGCTGGGCGAAGATCTCCCCCAGTTCCCCGCGGCGGTCCCGGTCCTTCCCGCCGAGCATGTAGCCCGGGGCGGCGATGACGACCTTAGGGCCGAGCTGGGCGAACCGCGAAACGATCGCACCGGGGCCGAACTCGGGGGCACAGATGGACCAGATCGCTCCTATCGAGGCACTGGCGAGCAGCCCTATGACGGCCTCGGTGACGTTGGGGAGAATGGCCACGACCCGGTCCCCTTGGCCCACTCCGCGGGAACGAAGATGCTCGGCGAGGGACGCCACCTCGCGCCGGAGCGTATCCCAGGTGATGACCTCACGCGTGCCGTCCTCGGAGAGGACGATAAGTGCGTTTCCCTCGTGGCCCTGCAGCAGGTGACGGGCGAAGTTGAGGGTGCGCCCCGGAAACCAGCGCGTGTGCGGCATGGGCTCGGCGGTGCAAACAGGTCCTTCGGTCCCGCCGAACTCGATTCCCGCAAACCGGGCAAAGAGTTCCCAGAACTGCTCGGGCTCATCCACCGACCATTGCCAAAGCTCGTTGTACCCTGTACCGACATCAATGCCCTGCCGGTCTAGGAAGGCGGCGAAGCGACCGACGCCGGTCTCCGCACTGCCCTCCGGTTCCGGTTGCCAAATCACCTCGCCGTCAGCGGCATGGGCGTCGGTGATCATGCGCTCTCCAGGGGTCTAGAGGCCATTTGGCGCTTATCGGCGATCTGGGCTGCGGTGAGGGGTTCGGTTCCAATCAGCACGAAGAGGACCCGGGCCGTGCGATCTGTGCGGTTGGACCACGCGTGGCTGGTGGCACGCTGCACGGCGACATCGCCGGCGCGCATGGTCGCCTCACCCTCATCGACCAGCAGGGTGATCTCGCCCTCGAGCACGACGGCGTAATCAAGCGAGTTAGTGCGGTGGAACCAGAAATGCTTGGAGCCGCTGTGCTCGGCACCTGCTTCGGCCTCGCGGTGCCCGTCGAGCTCGCTGAAGATCACCGAGCCCGCTTCGTCCGGATAGACGGCGTCCGGCGGGAAGTCTGCAATGCGGAGGATCGTCTCGCCGGGGGCGGGGAAGCTGGGGATCTCGGCGTCGGCCGTGGCCGGGTCCGCGTCGCTGACGTGATCTATGGGTCCGGCTGCAGTCAGCCAGGGCACGGTGGCGCCGAATCCCGAAATCACTTCCGAGGACCAGTGGTTGGGGGCGGCACCGTCGGAGAGAATGATGGCGCGTCCCTGGTCGTTGTGCCCGGTGACGACGCGGCGTACTGGGGTGCGGGTCATCAGACCACCCAATCTTCGTGTGGGTAGGTGCGCGGCTCGGGCCACCAGGGGGCCTTCTGGCGTTCGGTGGAGATCGGTGTGCGCAACGTGCCGACGCCTTCGAGTTCGAGTTCAATGACGTCGCCAGGTTTCAGGAATTTTCCGATTTCAACGCCGGCCCCGAAGCCCATGGTGCCTGATCCAATGATGTCGCCCGGCTGAAGGCGGTCGGAGATCGAGACGTAGGCCAGCAGCTCGGCGGGGGTGTAGACGAAGTCCTCGACCTTGGTGTCGGAGAGAACCTCGCCGTTGACGCGGACCTGGCCGCGCAAACCCTCGATGGAATCGATTTCATCCATGGTGGTGACCCAGGGGCCAATGCCGTAGCCGAAGTCCTTGCACTTCTGCGGGCCCATGCCGATGGCCATTTCCGCACCCTGCACGTCGCGTGCGCTGAAGTCGTTGAAGATTGTTATCCCAAAGAGGTGGTCCAGCGCCGTTTCCGGGGTCAGGTCACTGCCGGACTTGCCCACGACGTAGCCGACCTCGAGCTCCCAATCGAGGGCTTCTGTGAAGTCAGGGTAGGGCAGGACCTGGTTGTGGCCGTAGGACATGGCCGTGGTGCCCTTGAAATACCCCGGACGTTCGTAGATTGACCGCGCAGGCTGGGCCTTGGCGACAGTGCGGTGGAAGTTCTGGATGTGCTGCTCAAAGGTCAGCCCGTCGCGAATGACCGGGGCATCGACCGCCGCGCGCCACGAGACCTCGTCAATGGCGTACGAAGCGTCGTCGGCCGCAGCAAGCGCATCGTGCGCGGCGTCCAGGAAGATGGAGCCTCCCCCGATTCCCGCCGCCAGGCTTCCGGGAAGCACCGCCAGGGCGAGTGCACGGGCACGTTCCGGCTCTGCAGCCTTGCGCTGCAGGGTCAGGGCGTAGGCGCGGGCAAGGTCAACGACCCGTCCCTGTTCCGGCTGTGCTGAGACGAGTCGAATCTGTTCGCCGTCGGGTGTGGGCACTGCTATACGTCCCAGTTTCATGGGTACTCCTCTTCGAGATCATACGATACGTACAGTATCGCATCGAGTGGCTGGAGTTGCAAGGGATAACTTCGTGGTGTGAAGGCTGTGCAGGTGGCTCGCCGCCCCACTTTCCTGGCGGCCCCTCGGCTGCAGGACCGGACCAACCAACTAAGGCAGTTCGGCCTTGACGCTCAGGTCACCGGCCGCGGCGGAGCGCGTGGCGCTCAGCAACGGGCGAGCATCACAGAGTTCCTCCAGGCCGATGCCCGGCGGAAGCATGTCCAGGCTTCGACGAATCTCGGTGAGCAGCTGAAGTCCGTGGCGGTTCACCGCAAGTGTGCGGGCCCGTGAGTCCCAGGCACTCGCGGCCGCTGCTTGGTAGCCGCACCGTTCAAGCAACTCAATGCCCTGCGTCTCGGCCATGGACTCTCCTGCAACCACCCCGGCCACCAGGGCGCGCAGGTAGATTTTCAGCTCCTCGGACTCAAGAACCTCGGCGCGGACCACCAAGCCCTGCCCCGGCAGGTCGGGCAGCAGGGCGTGGACATCCACCACGCGGGCGAAGCCGGCCTCTTCGGCAAATTTGTCGAACGGCGGCCCGAGCAGGGTCGCATCCACGCGTCCATCGAGCAGCGCGTCAAGGCGTTCGCGCACGCCACCGACCACCACGTAGTCAACCTCGACACCGGTGTCCCGCAACAGGCGCTTTGCGATGAGCGCGAAACCGTTGTCGGGGGCGTCAACTGCGAACCGGCACCCGGCCAGGTCCGTGAGGGAGTCCGCGCCGCCGCGGGCATGGATTCCCAACGGCGTGGTCGCTTCTACCTGGGCCACCAGGCGCAGGTCGGCCCCTGCCCGGGTCCATTCAAACAGGTTGTCAATGGCAGTGACCACCATGTCTTGTTCGCCGGCGAGCAGGGCACGCAGCTGCTCGGCACTCGAGGGGGTCCGGGTGGGCACTACTTCCGCGCCTCGCAGGAATCCCAGCTCGGCCGCCAGCAGATAGGACACCGGCGGAACGAAGTGGCTTTGGCGCAGGCTCATGAGGCTGCCCCGCCGACCGCTGCCACGGCGACCGGGCGGTCCACATACCAGGGAGGCAACTGCCCGCTGGGCCCACGGACCGTTGAACGCTGGATGCCGAGACCAGAAATTTCCGCCTCCATGACGTCGCCATCTCTCAGGAAACGGCCCCAGTGGGAACCGTTGCCTGCGGGGGAACCGGTAATAAGGACATCACCTGGCAGCAGCACGGCCATCGAGGAGGCGTAGGCAATCAGGCTCGGGATGTCGAAGAGCAGGTCATCGGCCAGAGCGTCCTGCATCGGCGTGCCGTTGAGGCTCAGGCGGATCCGGAGCTTCGCCGGGTCCGGGATGAACCGCTTCGGCACCACGTAGGGACCGGTGGGAAAGAATGTCGGCTGGTTCTTTGCCCGGAACCAGTCGGTGCCCATCATGGCAATGTCATTGCGCGGGACAAGCGTGCGCGAAGTGATGTCGTTGACAATCGTGTACCCGGCGACGTAGTCGAAAGCGTCTTCGACGGCGACCCGGTGCGCCCTGCGGCCGATGACCACGCCGAGTTCCAGTTCCCAGTCGACGTTGCCGCCAACATCGGGCAATTGCACGTCGTCGTAGGCGCCGCAGACGGCCGAGGGGATCCCTGTCCAGACATAGGGGTCGCCCGAGCGGCCGCGCTCATCGATTTCGGCTGCCGCGTCCGCAGCCAGTTGCGCCGCGTCGGCGCCCTCCTTGCCGAGCTTGTGGGCCACGCTCATCTGCAGGACGTGCTCGCGGTAGTTCGCTCCAGCGGCGATTATGGTGCCCACCGGCTGCACCGGCGGCAGCACCTTCAGCCCCCCGAGAGGGCGTGTGCCCGCGGCTGCCGGGTCGATAGACTCGAACGTTTCCAGGTGTGCATCCCAGTCCGCGAAAAGGTCCCCGATCCGCTTGATGCCCGGCACCACCGTGCGCAGGTCAACGACGGTTTCCCCGAACACGGCACCGGGAAATTGCTCCCCGCCGTCCTCGAAGGTGCCGAGCATGAATCCCGTCACGTGTGCCTCTTCCATGAATCCTCCATTGGTCATTGTTGGGTGGCGCTATACCGGTGGTGGGACGAACAGGCCCTTGTCGGGGTCGTTGAACATTTCGCGGGCGATGAATTCGTCCATGTCGCCGCCGGTTCCCCACTGATCGGAAGTCTCGGGCTCGCGCGTGTCAAAGATGCTGGGATGCCACGTGTCCTCATCCACCGAATCCAGCTCGGTGGTGTACTCCATGGTGTTCCCGTTGGGATCGTGGAAGTAGGTGAAGGTGTTGTCCCCGGCCTTGTGGCGGCCTGGGCCCCAGATCTTCTTGAACCCCGAACGCAAAAGCTTGCCGCTGCCGCGCATATACTCGTCGATGCCGCGCAGCTCGAAGGACGCGTGCTGCAGCGAGGCATGGGGGCCGCGGGAGATTGCTATCGAGTGGTGTTGTGCGTTGCAGCGCATGAAGTAGAAGAGGTCGCCCATGTGCGGGTGGTTCAGGGTGTCGGAGAGGCGGAAGCCCAGATGCTGCTCATACCAGGCGCGCATCTTCTCCGGTTCCGGAGAGTTGAGTACCACGTGGGAGAGCCGCACTGGGATCGCCTCGCGTTCCTCGATCTTGCGGTGCTTGCGGACCTCGACGTCAGAGGAGACCTCGATGGTGCGTCCTTCCAGGTCGAAGAACCGGAAGCCGTACCCGCCACCGAGGGTCCTGACGTCATCGGGTTCGCCAATGAGCTTGACACCCTTGGCAATGAGGTCCGAGGCGAGCTGGTCCACGGAAGCCTTGTCTGCCGCGCCAAACGCGACCATGTCAAGGCGCTTCTCCTCGGCCTGGCGTACGCGGACTGAATACTGTTCAGGGGAGCCTTCGGCGGCGAAGTAGGTCACACCGCCGTCGTTCTCCATTTCGGTGAGTCCCCAGTGGTTTTTGTAGAACTCAACCTGCTTTTGGTAGTCGGGCACCGCGATGTCGAAATGCCTCAGGTGCGTGATTGGGCTGAATGCCATCATGTTCTCCTGTGTTTCTGTCCGTTTGACGCGGATATGGGTTCAGATGCGTGCCGGCACGTTGCGGCCGACCTGCGGAATGCTGCGGATGAGGCGCTCCAGGGCCTCGGGGGTGTCGCCGAGGCCCAGAATGTAGCGGTCCGGGCGGACGACGACGGCCTGGGCACCGGCGGCTGCAAGGATCTGGCCGACCTTGGCGGGGTCGAAGAGGACCACGATGTCGCTATGGTCCTCGAGTTGCTCCCGCAGCGCGGCCGGGACCGCTTTGTAGAGCTCACGGGTTGTTGCCACCAGAAAGCGGCTTCCCACCATGTCATCCAGGCGAACTCCGTCGCTGAGGACCGGTTGCATACCGAGCCGGCCGGCACGTTGGTCGGTGCCGCCCTCGTGCAGGCCCGGTCCCAAAGCAGGGGGGTCCGGCGGTCCCGAAGCTGCGGGGTTTGAGCGGATGAAGGCATCGCGCTGCTTGGCAACGTCAGCATCGGTGGTTTGCATAAAGCCCGCGGCACGGGTTGCCTGCTCGACCCAGAAACGTGCGTGCGGCATGCGCTCGCTCTCGTACGTGTCTAGGAGGCTTTCGTCGGCCGCACCGCGTTTAACAGCATCGAGCTTCCACACCAGGTTGGCGACATCACGAATTCCGGCGCATAGCCCCTGCCCAAACAGCGGCGGAGCCTGATGGGCGGCGTCCCCGGCCAGGAAAATGTTCCCGGCCCGCCACTGCCGCGCGATGCGCCCCCGGAAGGTATATATTGCCAGCCGGTCCGCAGTGAACTTGTCTGCCGGCAGCACGCCGTGGCTGATCCTTGCAACCCCTGCAGGAGTTGCAATTTCCTCGGGGTCATCCCCCGGCATCAACATGAACTCCATCCGCACCCGTTTGCCGGGGAGTCGAATCCACAGGGCGGGCCGCGTGTGGTGACCTAGAAAGATCATGTCGGAGGATAGACCCGGGCTGTTTTCCAGGAATCCGTCCGCGACCAGCCACTGGGCATCCTCGCCCAGCTGCTCGCACTCGATACCCAGCGTTTGGCGGCTCTGCGAGCGTGCCCCGTCCGCCGCGATGGCCCAGCGGGCCCGGATGAGGGAATCTCCGCCGTCAGCGTCACGCACGGCGACCTCTACGCACTGCCCCGCATTGCGCACGGAGCGCACGGTGGTGCCGCGACGGAGTTCGACGCCGGGAAACTCCTGGACGAGTTCCTGAAGCAGGGCTTCGATGTCCGGTTGGTGGAAGGTAAGGTCATCGTGCCACCCCTGGGACCCGAGCTGACCGGTCGCCACAGACACCAGGACTTCGCGCTCCTCGTTCTCTATGTGAAATGAGGCCATCGGCAATGTGGCCTCGGCAAAGCGGTCGGCCACTCCCAGCGACTGGAGGGTGCGGAAGGTCTCCCCGTCGAAATGGACCGCACGGGCGGTGGGCCAAGCTTGGACCTCGCGTTCCACCCCGATGGCACTCAGGCCCGCGCGTGCCAGCAACGCCAGGGCGGTGACACCCACGGGTCCTCCCCCAATCACAACCACGTCAACATCAACGACGTTTGCCATCTCACTCCTTCGTGTGCAGTACGTATCGTTTCGTATAAATGTAACACCGCTCACTCAATCGGACAAGCTCTGGATGCCCACCGCCCATGGAACTCCGCTTCCCGGGCCTTCCAACTGGTCCTGATACGGCAGAACTCCCAATGGCGTCCGCCGGAAAGCCTGCGGCCGCCGTCAGTGGTGCCCGCGGAGAAGTCTTTCGGCATCGGCCGACCAGCCTGCAGTTGAAGGATTGAACCAGATTTGGCCGTGATCCGGAGGGGCTCATTTTCGATGAGCCCCTCCCCTTGTATGTCCCGGTTCCGCGCCGGTCGGCATCCAAGGCGCGGAAGAGGTCCTGGGGTAAGACTCCCCCGCTTCGGCACTGGGCGTATGGGTATTCCGAAGTTCACTCCGCGGCGGTCGCGCGGGCGGTGGCACCTTCTGCAGGGGCGGGGCCAGTCGGGCTGACCCCCGTTGGTTCGGGCAGCCGGGTTCGCCGCGCCTGCCGGCGAAGCCCGGCCAGCGAACCAAGAAGGACGCCGATGGGCAACAGTAGGATCAAGAACAGGCCAGAGAGTCCCGTTCCGGCGGCGATGAGCGTGCCACCGGCAACGCCGCCAGCAGCCGCTCCCAGCCGTCCGCCGAATTCTGCCACGCCGATTCCTGCGCCCCGTACGTGGGCCGGGTAGGCCATGGCGGCCAGCACGCTCCGCGTGGGACCGAAGGCAGTTGGCAGAATGAACCCGGTGATCCCCAAGACCACGATCAGTGAACCGAATTCCGGATCGGGCAGGAGGTAGACCACGACAGACATGACGGCAGCCAACCCGAGAACAATCCCGATGATCAGAAAACGTGACGCCCTGGCCAGGATGGCGCCAAGTATTACCCCGCCCAGGACACTCGCAAAGCCGTAGACCCCGACGATGGTGCTGCTCTGCAGGGTATCGAGCCCCGGGACGGGAAGCTGCAGCAAGGTCGGCAAGTACTGGGCGATCAGCAACTGGGTGCCCAGGGAGAAGAAGCCGAAAAGCCATAGCAGGACCGTCGTGGGCGTCAGAGGAGGTGCCAGGATGGTACTACTGACTGGTGCCTCGAACCCTGGACGCAGAACCGATGATCCGTGAGCGCGCCTTTCCTGTCCCTGGCTCGCAGGGAACGCTGCGCCGCCCGTCCGGCGTTTGGCCGAGACGAAGGCAGGGGATTCAGGGACCACTGCCGCAAGCACTGCGATGATAGCCAGCGGAATCAGGCCGCCGACCACGAGGAGCACCCGCCACCCGGAGGTCGGGAGCAAGGTCCCCGCGAGAGCCGCGCCGACCGTTGTCCCCAAGCCCACACCGGCGTAGGCCGTTGCGAGCAGTGCAGCGCGCCGTCGTTCCGGGATGAGGTCAGCCAGTAGCGTGTTTCCGGATGCCATCGCAGCACCCATCCCCAAGCAGGCCAGAATCCGCCAAGCGGCGAATGCGGTAAAGTCGCCGGCCGTTCCGCCCAAAGCGGTGGCCCCTCCGAAGACGACCACGCTGCCAATGAGGACAGACTTGCGTCCCCACCTGTCAGACAAACCGCCCGCGACCACGGCACCAAGGCCCATGGACAGGAAGCCAACGGCGACCACGAAGGCGATGCCTCCCCCTACCGAGACGCCCCAGCTTTTGATGAGTGTGGGAAAAACATGGCTGACGATGGTGACGTCCATGCCATCGGAGAGCAGGACGAGCGTGATCAGGGTGAAGTAGATCCAGTGCCTGGGGGTCAGGCGTTCAGTGCTCGACCTGCCGGAAGACTGCTTGGCGTGTTCATCTCTCTTATTCAAGCCCCGTGCCATCCCTACTTATCAGACTGTGTGAAGAACTCATTGAGGCGATCAATGGGCAGGTAGTCCTCCGGGGCGCCGGCGAGGTCGGTCAGGTCGTTGTGGTTCCATGAACGGTCCGCCATTGTGGCGAGGTTCTCCCGGGAGACGATTACTGAGGGTTGAACGATTTGGTTGATTTTCGGTCCGTCGCCCTTCAAAATGCGTAAGGCCACATCGACCACTGCCTCGCCGGTGCGCACGGACGGGGTCGTGGTGCCGAAGAATGGGTAGTCCGGGTTCGCCAGCGCCCAGGAGGAGAAGCCGTGGCTCGATCCGTCGTCTGCGATCGGCGGAACCTCCATGCCAGACTCCTCAAAGGCGTTGCGGATGCCTACGCCCATGGTTCCGGCCTGCAAAACGCCGTCAACCCCGGCAGGGTTGGTCGCGAGGAACTTCTGGACCTCCACCTGGGCCGTTGCCGGCTGGAAGAAGCCGGTGACCGACCCGGCGACTTTGATCTCCGGGCAGTTTTTCAGGACGGCATCGATGCCCATGTTCGCGAAGGTTGAGGCAGGGATTCCCGGGATGCCCTCGACGCGCAGGACCGTGCCTTTGCCCCCGAGTGCTCCCACCGTCCCTGCGGTGACCTGGGCGACGGCCAGAGGGGTATTCCTCGTGACGCTCACGGCGAATTCGGAATCGATCGGAATCTGGGCGGCGACCAGCGGTATGCCGGCGTCGTGGGCGGCTTTGGCCAAGCCCACGGACGGCTGCGGTGCAATGGCGGTGTAGATGATCACGTCCGGCTTGAGTGAGAGTGCCTCGTTGAATTGCTGGAGTTGAAGGGGAACATTCGACGGGTCATCCGGGGCGAAGTCGCCGACGATCTTGACGCCATTGTCCTGCAGGCTCGTGCGGATGGCCTCTGACATGGAGGCAATGAAGGGGCTGGCGGGTGGCATGCCTACGATCGCGGCCGTGAAGCCGCCTTCCTTCGGCGACTTGTAGCCTGCCCATGCCGACTTGCGGATCTCGTAGGGGTAGAGGTTGTAGCCCTCGGCGATTTCCTCGGGGAAATCGGCCAGGAGGCCGTTCGGGTCGTTTGCTGCATCCGTCGGCACTGACCCGCAGGTCCCTGCGGCCGCGGGTGACACCTGTGCGGGTGCAGCTCCTGCGGAAGAGTCAGGGGCTGCTGGGGCGGAGGCGGAGCAGCCGGTCAGAACGAGGGCGCTGACCCCCAGGATCGCGGCGCCTTCGGTTGAGAATCGGGGGAAAGAGGTCTTCGTCATTGATGTATCTCCTTGCCAAATGAACGATTCGTATCGTATGGCATTAGGGTCTCACATGCGGTACGATTCGTCTAGTTTCGTATGACCTGCGACACATTCATCGGCTCTTCAAAGGAGATTCGCCGTGAACAACCAACCATCCGGCCTGATGCTTGCCGGAGTGAGCAAGCGCTTCGGCGCCACCCACGCACTCATCGACGGCCACCTCCATTTGCGGCCCGGCGAGGTCCACACGCTTCTGGGCGAAAACGGCTCGGGGAAGAGCACGCTTGTAAAGATCTTGGGAGGGGTGCACCGTTCTGACGCCGGCTCTATCACCCTGGACGGTGTCCCCGTCAACAGCCGGTCGCCTCGAGCGGCCATGGACCTGGGGATCGCGGTGGTGTTCCAGGAAGTCCTCACTGCCGGAAACCAGTCGGTCCTCGAGAATGTCTGGCTCGGGTCCCACGGGATGTTCCGCCGTCGGCTAGGCCGCGCCGGGCAGCGGTCGATCACTAGGGACGTGCTCTCGCGTATCGCAGGCGAGGTGCCCCTTGATCTTCCTGCAGGGCAACTCTCGCTCTCCGAGCGGCAGTCCATCTGCATTGCGCGGGCTCTCGTCCGCAGGCCCAAGGTGCTCATCCTTGACGAGTCGACAGCTTCCCTGGACGTCAAGTCCCGGGATCTGCTGTTCGTCGAGCTGCGCCGCCTCAAGGCCGAGGGGACTGCCATCCTGTTTATCTCACACCGTATGGACGAGGTCGAGGAGATCTCGGACCGGGTCACCGTGCTGAGGTCCGGCCGGAGTGTGTCGACCGTGGACCGTTCGGATCTGTCGATTGACCGGTTGATCACGGACATGACCGGAAACTCCGGCCACGATCAAACCCGGCGGCTACCGCACGACCCCGGGGACATCATCCTGCGGGGAACCGCGCTCCGTCTGTCCCCTGCTTCGGCACCCATCGATTTCGAGCTGCGCGCAGGCGAGGTCGTGGGCCTTGCAGGGTTGGAAGGCCACGGACAGGACCAATTCATCAAGCGTCTGGCCGGCGTGGCTGCCGGGCCAGGCAGCGTTGATCGCATCCTGCCCGAGGGCGACAAAGGGCTCACCGAACGGAACGGGGATGACTTGGGCGTGGCGTACCTGCCCCGGGAACGCCGTGGCGAGTCACTGTTCGAATCCATGTCGATCCGGGAGAACTTCGCACTCCCGACCCTGGCGAAGGACCGTCGCGGAGGGCTTCTGGACACCCGCAACACCGCCCGGCGGTTCGAAGCCTTCGCACAGTCCTTGTCCCTGCGCTTCGGTGCGGGGCAGGATGCAATTTCAACCCTGTCCGGTGGGAACCAGCAGAAGGTGCTGCTGGCGCGCTGGCTCGCCACGGACCCCAAGGTCCTGCTGCTTAACGACCCCACCCGAGGGGTCGACATCGGAACCAAGCGGGAGATCTACGCAATTCTGCACCGGCTCAGTGCCGAAGGCATGAGCGTAGTGATCCTCTCCAGCGAGATCGACGAGCTCGTCGAACTGGTCGACCGTGTGCTGGTCTTCCGGGACCAGGCAGTGTTTGCGCAGATCGACCATTCCAACCTCTCCACCGAATCTATCGTCGCCGCATATTTCGGCCAAAAATCAGAGGTGCACACATGAACCGCGTCCTCCCCCTGTTCCATCGCTGGCCCTTCGCCTTTGCCTTGCTCCTCGCACTGGTGCTGCTGGTGCTGAACCTGATCGTTTCACCGTCATTCCTTTCACCCGCGCGGCTCCCCGGCACCCTGGCCACCCTCGCGCCGTTCGTGCTCGTGGGATTTGCGTCCACACCTTCGATCCTCGCCGGTGGCATTGACATCTCGGTGGGCCCGCTCGCCACCTTCATAAACTGCCTGTTCGTCGCAGTCCTTCTGCCCGCGGGGCTGGGCAGCTGGCATCTTGCTGCACCCATCATCCTGGTGGTGGCTGCAGGGATCGGAGCCCTGAACGGAGTCCTGGTCGCCGTAGTGCGCCTGCACCCGGTGGTCGCAACCACGGGGATGCTGTTCCTGCTTGTTGGCCTGTCGCTGACCATCGCCCAGAATCCGGTGGCCGCCCCGGACAATTGGACGGAGGTATTAGCCGGGGGCATCGGGTTCGTCCCGGGCGCGTTCCTGAGCATCGGCGTCGCCGGGTTGATCTGGTTCGCTTTGCGCCGCACGGCCTTCGTCAGCAACCTCCTGGCCACCGGCGAAAGTGATATTTCCGCCTACGGATCCGGCGTGAACATCAAGGTAATCCGGATCCTGGCGTACACCCTCGGTGGTCTGTTCGCGGGTATAGCGGGTCTCGCACTGACGGCCATCGTGCAGTCATCGCAGTCATCGCTCGCCGCCACCTATGCCCTCCTGGGGCTTGCCGCGGCCGTGCTGGGCGGGACGAGCCTGGCCGGGGGCCGCGGCGGGCTGTTGGGGGCCCTTTTCGGGGCGGTCGCCATCTATCTTCTGCAGCAGTTACTTACGGCCTCGGGCGTGGCACCCAGCCTCATCCAATTCGCTTACGGCGCCGTTCTCGTCGTCGGCGTCGTGCTGGGCGCAACGCTGTTGGCGCCACGCTTGAAAAGGAATGCAACATGACTCTTCCCCGTACCCAATCACCCAAGGCACCAGCGGCCCGGGCGACGGCCTGGGCCAGGTTCCGAGCGCGGACCATCGAGGTGCCGGCCCTCCAAATACTCGTGGTGGTGGCGTTGGCGGCCTGGCTGGTGATCACCATGCCGGCCATCGCAAACCCCAGGTCCATCACCTCAATACTGGTCATTACATCCCTCCTGGCCTTGGCGGCCATGGGCCAAACGCTCGTGGTGATTTTGGGTGGATTGGACCTGGCCGCGCCCGGCTACATCCTGTTCGGTGCCTTCATGGCGGCAAACGTCGCCGGCAAACTCGCTGTCCCGTCGGTCGTGGCCCTTTTGATCACAGTGGTGGTCTGCGGCGGCATCGGCGCCCTGATTGGCTGGATATGCCACCGGTTGACGGTCCAGCCACTGGTCGTCACGCTGGGCATCGGCGCCGCCATCACGGGCGCCACGCTGTTCCTTGCCGACGGCGACTATTCCTCCGCTCCGCCTGACGCCCTGCGTTCCTTGGCCAGTCTGCGGGGGACCACCTTTGGCCTACCGTTCCCGCCGATCATCCTGATCGTGTTCCTCTGCGGGGTTGGCATGTGGCTTTTCCTCAACCGCACCGCTGCTGGACGTCGGTTCTATGCGACCGGAATCAATTTCAGGGCCGCGCGGTTGGCAAGAATCCGGACTTCTGCCGTGTGGACAATTGTCTTTGCGGCTTCCGGGGCACTGGCCGGGGTTGCCGGTACCTTCATCGCATCCTTCGGCTCGGGATGGTCGCAGACCATCGGGGAACCCTATCTCTTCTCTGGCCTGGCCGCGGTCCTTGTCGGCGGCTCAATCTTCGGCTCGATCCGCGGCAGCTACACCCGGACGCTGCTGGGCGCACTGATACTCACTCTCTTGTCAACGATTATCGTCAGCAATGGGCTGACAGAAGCCCAAAGCCGCATCGTCTTCGGAGTCATCATCCTCACCGTGGTCTCCCTCTACGGTCGGGAACGCCACGTCCGCAACAGGTTTTAAGGCTGGGCCTGGGCTACGGTAATTCCGGCATTCATAAGGAAAACGCCTACCAAGGAGAACACATGCCCCCCTGAGTCCGCCACAGTTGCGGAGGTCCTCTCCAGCCCCTGGAAGATCAACGGCCTGACAATTAAAAACCGCTATGTGCTCAGCCCTATGGCCGTCCTTCAGCCGACGGAGGACGGCCACCCCAGCGATCAGACGATCGCATTCCTCACCACGCAGGCACGCGGTGGCGCAGGGCTGCTGATCATCGGTGGAGGCGTGGCAACTGAGCGCGGAAACCAAGAGGCACCGTTCCAGCCCCTGATGCGCTTCGACCATGACGAATTTATACCGGGTCTTCGGCGTATGGTAGATGCCGTACACGAGCACGAAGTACCCATCTTCGCCCAGATCTTCCCGAGTTTCGGCGCCATGGGCGTGCGAGCCGTCGGCCGCCCCACAAGGGCCGCGAGCCCGAAGCCCGCCCGAATGGCTGCACCTCGCCTGCCCCACGGCTTCTACATTCCCGGGGGCAGAACGAACCCAACACCTGCGGAGATCACCAAAGAGGAAATCCTCGAGGTCCGGGGGCAGACTGTCGCTGCGGTGCGGCGCGCCAAGTCGGCAGGTTTCGACGGCGTCGAGCTGGGCGCGCACATGCGCTACCTCTACTCCTCATTCCTGTCGCCGCGCACGAACTGGAGGACCGATGAGTACGGTGGCAGCGCCGAAAACCGCGCCCGCATCATGGTCGACACACTTCGCGCGATTCGCGCCGACGTCGGTGCTCACTATCCCGTGGGCCTCAGGATGAGCACGAACGACCACCTTCCCGATGGCCAGGGCCCTGCCGGATTCGCTGAGGTCGCAGCGATCATTGAGAAGGAGGGGTTGGGATATATCGCCCTGAGTGATGCGAACTACGAATCGATGGACCAAAACGTAGCCTCCGAATCTGGCGCAATCCTGGAGCACGGAGAGCCGCAGGCGTTCCGCGCCGCCATGCCCGAGGTCCCGTTGCTCCTCAGCAGCACCTACGACCCGCAACAGTGTGCAGAAGCCATCACCGCGGGGTTCGCGGACGGAATCATGCTGGCCCGGCAGATGCTGGCCGATCCGGAATTCCCGAACAAGGTCCTTCAGGAAAGACAGGATGAGATTGTGTGGTGCGACCACGACAACTCATGCCTTCGCCGTCTGATCTTCAGCGTGCCTGTGAGGTGCCACAAGAACCCTGCCATGGGACGTGAAGCGGTCCTCGCGGGGTCCAAGGAGCCAGTCTCCGTTAAGTTAAAGCGTCCCATCCAAGGCCTGCTGATCGCCGCGGCCGGCTCGCCGGTCCTCATGGGCATCGCCGACAAGCTGGTTGCTGCCGGACCGAAGGCATCCAGGAGCTGACCCTCTTGCCGCGCCGGAACCCCGCCCGTGGCAGGGTTTCCGGCGCGGCTGTCTTTCGAGCGGCTCAGTCAGCCGGGCGCAGGACCTTGCCCGTTCCACGGTAGATGGCGACGGTCCGCTCCCCCGCCTGCACCACCACGTCCACAATCATCCGGCGGCCCTCGTGAAAGGTCACTCCAGCGGAGGCGACCAGCTCCTCCGAGATGCGGGCCGGGGAAATGTATGAGATGGAAGCCTCTGCGGTCGCTATTCCCGTACCGAACGTGTTGGCGGCCATTGCGAACGCAGTGTCTGCCAAGGAGAAGACCAATCCACCATGGGCAATCCCGTGCCCGTTAGCCATTTCCGGAGTAACCCGGAGGGTTGCCGTGGCCCGTCCCTCGTTTGCGTGCAATACGTGGATGCCGAGGCCCTTCAGGCTCCGGTCGGCGGCGAGCATCGAGCGGGCTGGGTCGGCAATGAGCGTCGGCTGGTTCATGACAGTCTTTCCACTACCATCGCCATACCTTGGCCGCCGCCCACGCAGAGCGTGGCCAGGCCGAGCGATCCGTCCCTTGCCTCCAGCCCATTAATGAGGGTCCCGACCAGCCGTGCACCGGTCGCACCGAACGGGTGGCCCAGCGCAATCGCGCCTCCAAACGGGTTGACCTGCTGTGGATCCGCGCCCAACTTGCGCACCACAGGAACAACCTGGGCGGCGAACGCCTCGTTCAGCTCGACGATTGCGATGTCCCCGATCGCCAGGCCCAAACGGTCCAGCAGGCGACGGGACGCGTCCAGCGGACCCAGTCCCATGATTTCCGGCGACAGGGCGCTTGCGGCACTGCCCAGAATGCGAGCCAGTGGCTTCAACCCGAGTTCGCTCGCTCGGCGGGCGCTCATCACGACCAGGGCCGACGCCCCGTCGTTGAGCGGGCTGGCGTTGCCAGCGGTGACAGTTCCGGACTCGTGGAACACCGGCTGGAGGCCGGAGAGGGCTTCCAGGGTGGTGCCCGGGCGCGGGCCGTCATCGGCACAGACCACTGTGCCGGTAGCCGTAGTCACCGGCACAATCTCGCGCGCGAAGTACCCGGACTCGATCGCCCGTTCCGCCCTGAGCTGGGACTCCAGTGCCCATTCGTCTTGGTCACGGCGCGTGGTGCCGGTTTGCCGGGCAACGAACTCTGCTGTTTTGCCCATGGAGAGATATACATCGGGAAGCTGCCCTTGATCCCGAGGATCGACCCACGGTTGGCCGTCTTCGAAGACAGCATTGGCACGCCGTGCTGCGTTCGCGAAGGAGGGGTGTGGTGATTCAACGACGGGCGGAGTCGATGTGGTCGATTCAACACCGGCGACCAGGAACACGTCACCATCACCAGCACGCACTGCTTGGGCTGCCATCGCTGTGGCCTGGAGCGAGGAGGCGCAGAACCGGTTCACTGTTACGGCGGGGACGCCGTCCATTCCTCCAAGCACCATGACGCGGCGTCCGATGTTGTCACCTTGTGCACCCTGCGGGACGGCGCAACCCACGTAGGCATCCGAGAACTCAGCGAAGTCCAGCTGCGGAACCTCAGCGAGTGCTCCCCGGATGGCGGCAAGAGCCAGGTCTTCGGGTCGTTCACCGGAAAAGGAGCCCTTGCGGGCCCGGCCGATTGGTGTTCTGCGGTAGGCGACGACAACCGCGTCATTTGGCGCCATGGCGGTCTTCACGATGATGTTTCCTTTGATTGTGGCCGCCTCGTTGTTGCCTCTGGCACGAGGAGCTCCCCGGGCCGAGAGAGACTCGATGGATCGGGGGATGCATTGTCACGACGTAATCTCGGGGACAGGTGCATCCGGTACCTACTATCCTATACGGACCGTATCGTACGATACAAGACCCAGGCCTTGGTGTGCCTGAGGAAGCAACTAACCAAATGGACCCCGAGGGCACGAGGAACACCGAGCCGCCAAGTACTGGAGCTGGCCATCGCGGCCGAGTCTGGCGTTTGCGACCCTGCGGACGGGACGGCAGGCTCCCAAGTGATTTACACGGCGGCGGCTACCCTGCGGCGAGTCCCTCTAATGCCGTCTGCATGATGGCATCAGTGGCCTTGGCGTCCAAGGGACCCGATTGGAACAATAGGCGGAAGTACACGGGGGCGTAGAGCATCTCCGTGACGACCTGTGCGTCGAGATCCTTGCGCATTGAGCCCTCGCCTATGGCTCGCTCAACGAGTGACGTAACGACCTGCGCGCGCGGGATCCAGAAATGTTTCTTGAATTCAGCCATCGCTGCCTCGTCCTGCTGGCACTCACCAATGAGCTGCGCGACGAGCCGGCCCTCGTTACCCGCGTAGACCTCTGCAAGTGAGGCCATATGCTCACGGAGCGCGTCGATGGCAGGGACATCCTGGCGAACCGGGGTCCGAGCGACGTGATTGTCCAAGAAGGTGTCGATAACTACGGCAACCTTGCTGGACCACCACCTGTAGATGGTGGTCTTGCTGACGCCTGCCTCGCGGGCAATACGCTCAATCGAGAGCTTTTGCACTGTAAGCCCGGTAGGCCCCGATTCTTCGAGCAACTTCATGGTTGCTTCCAGGACGGCCCGACGACTTCCTTCGCTTCTGATTGCCATGGCCCAAGCCTAAGTGAACCGTCATTCAATACGAAACGTACAAGATGGTGTTCTGCCACCTCAGTTACCTCCGCCAGGCCGGGGCGTGAACTCTCGGCGAAGAACGGTCCAGCACGGTACCCGCGACGCCAGATCGTGAGGCCAAAAAGAATTTGAAAACCACCTTGTGGGATGGTTTTTAAGTTGTTACGCTCAACTGGCAGCGTCGAAACGATTCAGATTCGGCCGTTCCCACAATGCTTGAGATTCAAAGGAGAGTCCCCATGATTAGTCACGACCAAAAGGCTGCCAATCGGCAGGGGTGGCGCGTCGCGTTCGCCTCCGGCCTTGCCTCCTATGTCGACGCCGGAGCCATCGCAGGCACGGGAACGGCTCTGGTGATCCTTCAGGGTTCCCTTGGCCTGACGCCCGCGCAGATCGGACAACTGTCGGGGCTGCTGACGGTCATGATCGCCTTCGGAGCCTTGGTTGGTGGACGGCTCGGCGACAGGTTTGGCCGCCGCCGGATCTTCCTGGCGACGCTGAGTATCTATTTTCTGGCAGCTTTGGCCCTTGCTGTCGCCCCCAGCATTGCACTGCTCTTTGTCGGCTTGGCGGTGCTCGGACTGGCGGCCGGCGCAGACCTGCCCGTGTCGATGGCGATGATCGCGGAATCTGCGCCTGAAAACAAGCGCGGAAAGATGGTGACATTCACCCACGTTCTTTGGATGGCGGGCATTCTGGGCGTCATTGTTATCAGCATCTTCTTTGGCAACGCCGGAACCCTCGGCGCCCAGATCATATACGGCCATCTGGCTGCCGTAGCACTAATCGCTATTGCCTTACGCTGGGGCATCCCGGAGTCGCGACTCTGGAATGAGTCGCAGAATAACCCTGTGGATGAGGAGCGGCTCGATCTGCGTTCGTTGCGCGCCCTCTTCTCGCCTAAGCTCTTTCCCCCGCTTGCTGCTACAGGCCTTTTCTACGCACTGGTCAACATCGCCGCTAACACCAACGGCCAGTTCTCTACGTATCTCTTCGTAAATGTGGCCGGCGTGGACGTCGCCACCGCTTCCAAGCTGGGACTGGGCATCCTGCTCCTCAGTGTCGCGGGGCTGTTCGTCATGATGCGCATTGTTGACGGCGCGAACCGACACCGCGCGTTCGTCTTTGCAGCCATCCTGGCCCTCGTGGGACTGGCAATCCCGCTGGTGTTCGGCGTCAACGCCATCACGTTGGTCCTCATGGGAGTGTTCGGGGCCCTCGGCGGTGCCGTTGCCGGTGAGCCCATGTACAAAATATGGTCGCAAGAGCTATTCCCCACCAGCCACCGCAGCACGGCTCAGGGCATCACTATCGCATTCGCCCGGCTCGTCGCTGCAGGCGCTGCACTGGTCACGCCGCTGATCATCTCGGCCGGTCCAGCTCTTCTGTTCCTGTTCCTGTTCGTTGCCTCGGCTGCGGCATACCTCATCGGCATTTTCTGGATCTTCCGTATGCGGAAATTCCTGAAGAATGACGACGGATTGTCAGCCACCCGGACAGCTCCCCAAAATGTCGCCGGGTAGCTGACGCAAAATTGAAGACAGCAGCATCGCGAACGGTCCTGCCCACCATGCCGGAGCGGTTACCAGAAGGCTAAATTATGACGATGCAAACAGAGGACAGCCAAACTACCGCCCCACGTCCCAAACGCGTCCGGAGGACCGGCCCCTACAAGGCAGGTGATGCACGGAGAGAGGCTATTCTCGAGGCAGCAATCGAGCACTTCTCCCAATGGGGCTACTTCAACTCCTCCATGCCCAAAATCGCCGCCGAGGTCGGGTTGACCAAGGCCGGCCTGATCCACCACTTCGGCAGCAAGGAAGCACTCTTGTCGGCTGTCCTCGAACTGCGGGACCAACGCGCCGTGAGCGCCTTCTTCGCGGAGGACTTCCGGAACGACCCCCTAAGGTACTTCCGCCAAGTGGCAGCCCAGGCCGCGTTCAACGAAAGCCAGCCCGGACTTACGCAAATGTTCACCATCCTGGCTGCCGAATCATCGAACGAGGAACATCCGGCCCACGAGTTCTTCCGGCAAAGATACGCGAACATCATCGAACATACGTCTGCTCTCCTGGACAAGATGGTCGCTGCCGGGACGCTCTTGCCGGGAACCGATGTCCGCCAAGTCGCCAGCGAGATGCTCGCCGTCGTGGACGGATTCACCATCCAGTGGGCCCTCGCCAAACCGCCCATTTCACTGCACGACACAATCCGCAACTATCTCGACAGGCTCGCCAAGTCGATAACCACTAACGGCCGCGGGCTAGACGACTGATTAGGCCGCAGCCCGGCCGCTACTCAGCGAAGTTCACTTCATACACTCGGAAAGAAGCACATGACAGCACTGCCATGGTCCGCGACGATGATCGCGCCCGACGAGGAATTCGGTGGTGCGCCGCTGCTCCGAAAGGAATTCTCCCTGGCTGACGACCATGGCGACGCGGTTACGGCGACCCTCCATGCGACTTCCTTTGGCATCTTTGAAGCCTTCCTCAACGGCAGCCGGGTAGGAGATGAAGTGCTGGCCCCGGGCTGGAGCTCCTATGAATGGCGGCTGCGCTATCGGAGCTATGACGTAACGGGACTGCTACAGCCCGATAACGTCCTTGGTGCCGCCCTTGGAAATGGCTGGTACCGCGGCAACCTCTCCTGGAACGGCAACTCCGCGTTCTACGGAAAGGAACTTGGATTCTTCGGGCAGCTCGAAATCGAGTACGCGGACGGCTTCGTACAGACCGTCAGTAGCGACTTGTCCTGGCAGTCCGGGCCTGCGGCGACAATCAAAAACGACCTGTACAACGGGCAAACCATCGATGCCCGCAGTGCAGGGGACACATGGGCAGGGCTCGATTGGGATCCGACGGAGTGGAGAGGAGTCCACGCGCTGGAGTTCGACACGGCACGTTTGGCCGAGCCCATTGGCCCGCCAGTCGTCCGCAATGAGGTCATCAAGCCCGTCCACGTATTCACGTCTCCTAGCGGCAAGACCATCGTTGATTTTGGCCAGAACCTCGTCGGTTGGGTCCGGTTCACGGTGCAGGGCCAACGCGGCGCGGTCATCATCCTGCGCCACGCCGAAGTCCTGGAGGACGGCGAACTGGGCGTCCGACCGCTGCGGACAGCACAGGCTACCGACACCCTTATCCTTTCCGGGGGGCAGGACTTCTTTGAACCCACCTTCACCTTCCATGGTTTCCGCTACGCCGAAGTTACCGGCTGGCCGGATGACCTCACAGCAGACGCTGTTGAGGCCGTCGTCGTCCATTCAGCCTTAGAACGCACCGGTCACTTCGAATGCTCCAACGAGCTGGTGAACCAACTCCACAAAAATATTGTCTGGGGACTGAAAGGAAATTTCCTCGACCTGCCCACCGACTGCCCACAGCGGAACGAACGGCTCGGCTGGACCGGCGACATCGCTGTCTTCGCACCAACCGCCGCCTACTTGTATGACGTCAAAGACTTCCTGCAGGATTGGCTCCTGGACCTAGCGGCTGAGCAGACAGCAGCCGACGGGCTGGTGCCTTTCACCGTGCCGGACATCCTCAAATACGAGGAGCATCCTAAGGAATTTCCGGCCCCCGAATCCACTGCCCTGTGGAGCGAAGCCGCGGTATGGGTTCCGTGGGCCCTCTGGGAAGCCCATGGAGACCCGGCAGTACTCAGCCGGCAATACGGGTCAATGTCGGCGCACACCCGGCGCGTAGAGGGACTGCTTTCGGAAAATGGCCTGTGGGATCAGGGCTTCCAGTTCGGTGACTGGCTGGACCCAGACGCTGCCCCCGACCAGCCCTGGAACTCCAAAGCCGACAATGGCGTCGTGGCCACTGCCTGCCTCTACCGGACCGCCCGCATCACGGCAGAAACGGCTTCGCTCCTTGGTTACGATCAGGACGCCCAACACTTTGCCAGCCTCGCGCAACGGGTACGTGCCGCCTTCAACATCCACTACATCGGAACCGACGGCACGATCGCCAGCGACTGCACCACTGTGTATGCCTTGGCCCTTGCCTTCAACGTCCTGGACAGCGAGGAAAAGCGGATCTTCGCAGGGAACCGTCTGTCCGAACTTGTGGCTAAAAACGATTACCGAGTGTCCACTGGGTTCGCCGGCACTCCTTTCGTAACCTGGGCACTCTCCGAATCCGGACACGTCGCAGACGCTTATCGGCTGCTCCTCGAAGAGCAATGCCCGTCCTGGCTCTATCCGGTGACAATGGGAGCAACAACCGTCTGGGAACGCTGGGACTCGATGCTTCCCGACGGCACAATCAATCCGGGTGAAATGACCAGCTTCAACCACTACGCCCTGGGCGCAGTCGCCGACTGGCTCCATAAAGTTGTCGGCGGCATCCGGCCCCTGGAACCCGGTTACGCCAAAGTCCTTTACGCCCCGAGGCCAGGCCAGGGGATCGACTGGGCCAAAACCAGCCTTGCCACCCCACACGGGCTGGTGGCAAGCGAATGGCACCTGACCACGGATGGGGAATTCAAGTACACGCTCACGGTCCCCGATGGTGTAGCTGCAGAAATCGATCTGCCGTCCACACCTAGGCAGACCGTAGAGGCAGGCACACACACATTCACCACTACCGGCCTCGTCCCGGCAGGAGACCCCAAATGAAGCACACAACCATCACTGGCCCCGCCTACGAAGATGCCACGCGCACCGTAGCTGAACGCGTGGAAGATCTGCTGGGACGCATGACGCTGGAGGAGAAAGCCGGACAGATGTTCCACGCTGTCTCCCTCGGCGGCGCAGACGTCGATCACAAGACACAGAGGCTCGTAACAGATGGCCTTCTGAGCCACTTCAACGTGCACCAGCTGCCGGACGCCCGCACCGCAGCGCGCTGGCACAACAAAATTCAGGAACTGGCGGCCGGGACCAGGCTCGGCATCCCCATCACCCTGTCCACGGACCCCCGGCACGCCTTTGCGGAAAACCAGGGCGCATCATTTGCGGCCGGCTTTTTCTCCGCCTGGCCTGAGCCCTTGGGCATGGCCGCACTCCGGGATCCGGAAACCGTGCGTCGGTTCGCTGACACCGCACGTCAGGAGTACCTGGCCGTCGGCCTCCGCGCAGCGCTGCACCCCACCGTGGACCTGGCCACCGAACCCCGCTGGGCCCGGCAGTACAGCGGCTTCGGCCAGGATCCTGAGCTGACGGGCAAACTGGCCGCAGCCTACCTCGATGGGTTCCAAGGGCACTTGGTCGGTAGCAGGAGCGTCGCGTGCATGACCAAGCACTTTCCTGGCGGCGGCCCGCAAAAAGACGGCGAAGACCCCCACTTCCCCTACGGGCGCGAGCAGGTCTATACCGGCGGAAGATTCGAAGACCATCTCCTTCCCTTCCGTGACGCCCTCGCAGCCGGGACCAGCGCCATCATGCCGTACTACGGAATGCCCGTCGGACTCAGCAGGAACGGCGAAGCCATCGAGGAAGTGGGCTTCGGATTCAACCGCCAGATCATCACTGGACTGCTGCGCAACGAACTCGGCTACGACGGAGTGGTATGCACCGACTGGGGTCTCCTGCACGATCTCAACGTCTTCGGCATGGACTTGCCTGCCCGAGCCTGGGGGGTTGAGCACATCTCCGTCGAAGATCGGGTAGTAAAGGTGATCGAAGCCGGCTGTGACCAGTTCGGTGGCGAATCCTGTCCCGAACTCGTCGTGGAGCTCGTCAAGACGGGCCGCATTTCCCCGAAGCGCATCGACGAGTCAGTGCGGCGTCTACTGAGGGTCAAGTTTGAGCTGGGGCTCTTCGAGAACAGGCATGTAGATGAGGATGCCGCAGCAGCTCTTGTGGGTAACCCCCAGTTCCGCGAGGAGGGCCTCAAGGCACAAAGCCGGTCCGTCGTCGTCCTCAATACTTCCGACGATGTCCTTCCCATCACATCATCGACGCGGGTATATCTGGAGGGCATGTCCCCCGCTGCCATCCAGTCCAGCGTCACTATTGCAAAGACGCCATTGGAGGCGGACCTCGCTATTGTCCGCTTGGACGCCCCCTACGAGCCCCGAAACGATCTGTTCCTCGAGGCCAGTTTCCACGCCGGAAGCCTTGAATTTGATGACACCGTCACCTCCCGCCTGCAGGAACTCTCAAGCCACGTCCCTGTGGTTCTGGTAATCAACCTGGACCGCCCGGCCATCCTCACACCTCTCGAACCGTACTGCTCCGCAATTCTGGCCACGTTCGGAGTGTCCGACGAAGCCCTCACCCGCGTCCTCACCGGAACTGAGGTCCCGGAAGGCCGACTTCCCTTTGAGTTGCCTCGGTCAACTGAAGCGGTCCTCCAGACGGACAGCGATGTCCCGGGAGGCACACCGGATCCGCTGTACGCATACGGCCACGGCCTTCGCAGTCTGCGAGAACCTGCAGTCTAGGAATTGAGGCGGCAGAGGGGGCAAAGGCCTTACAAAGTCCCTCCATGGCCTTTAGGACGAGGAGCCGAAAATCCTCTTAAACCGCCCTTGTTCACTAGCAAATTGGTCGTCGCCCGCAGCGGCAACGAGACGGCTAAGTCCTGAAGCAGCAAGGGACAGCGCAGTGTATGGAAGCCAGCGGGATTTGGACCAGCAGAGTGCTGAAGGTGGTCTAAAAAGGATCCAACAACTAATTCTCTACGGCAGCGCTTGGGCGGCTTGCACACCAGAAACGCGAGCATCTGAGATGTCGCGGGAGAAGAAGAGGTTTTCGGGGTCCAGCGGCATCGGATTCGTAGGGCGGTCGGCGGAGTCGCGCCACCAGACGTTAACCTCCTATTTTCCGCGATAGGCCACCTTCAAGACGGAAGGTTTAGAACCCTTGCTACACCTGCCCTAAAACAGCTTGCCCAATTCACTCACGGTCTGGTCGAAGAGGTACACCGGATCGGAGTCAACGCCGTCGAACTCGTCGCGAGCGAAAGTTTGCCAGGTAACACGCCAGGCTGCAGTCACGACCTCGGCCACCAGGAGCGCCTGGAGAAACCCGAGGGTGCCTCGTTGAACCAGTACTGCGCTAAGCGCCTCGACAAGATCCCGCTCCCGGCGGGCGACTGCCCGCAGCAGTTCAGGTTCTTGGATCAGCAGGCGGGAAATCCTGCGGAAATCCCTCTGCTCCACCTCCTGGGCAAAGAGCTTTCGGCACACGGCCAACAAGTCATCCAGAATCCCTGAGACGCCGGTGTGGGTGCTTTCGCAGGCCACCAGGGCATCGATCAGTCCCTCTTGGCCGGGCATGAGAGCGTGTTCCTTCGAGGGGTAATAGCGGAATATGGTGCGCTCGGAGATGCCCAAGCGCGTGGCAATGTCGCCGATCGTCGTGGCATCCAGTCCCTGCTCCTCCACCAGGTCCAGCGTGGCGTCCTGGATCTCGTGCAGCATCCGGGCGCGGTGTTCTTCTCGGATACCCAAGGCTTTGCTCTTTTCTTGAAGTGGGGCCGGGCGGCCCTAGACCCTTTGCTACATCCTGTCACGCTCTGACGCCTTTGTACCCTAAAGCTGTCAGGGTATGACACCATTGCTTCGTTCAGTTCTATAGAAGAGGTTATTTGTGGCTAAGTCCGCACAAGACACGGTTCCCCCCGCCGCTTTTCCGCTTTCGCAGGCCGCGCCCACGTTGTCAAACAAACAACTCACCGGAATCATTGGTGCACTGGCTCTTGCCGCGTTTTTGATGATCCTTAACGAAACCGTGCTGACTGTCGCGTTGCCGTCCATCATGGCGGGCTATGGGGTATCCGCTGCAGCTGGCCAGTGGCTCACCACCGGATTCCTGCTCACTATGGCCGTGGTCATCCCCATGACCGGCTACCTGCTGCAGCGCTACACCATGAGGGGCCTGTTCATTTTTGCGCTGTGCAGCTTCCTCGTCGGCACTGGGTTGGCGGTAATCGCGCCCACCTTTGCCGTCCTGTTGGTCGCCCGCATCATCCAAGCCGTCGGCACCGCCGTAGTGCTGCCCCTGCTGATGAACACCACGCTGACGCTGGTTCCATCCCAGCACCGCGGCATGGTCATGGGGCTGAACTCGATCGTGATCTCGGTCGGCCCGGCCATCGGGCCCACCGTTTCTGGTGTCATGGTCAACTCCTTGTCCTGGCGCTGGATCTTTGGCGTCATGGCGCCGCTAGCCATCATCATCCTGGTGCTGGGCATCATTTTCATAAGGGTGCCCTCCGCCGTCCGCAAGCTGTCTGTCGACATCTTTTCCGTCATCCTTTCGGCATTCGGCTTCGGCGGCCTGGTGTACGCCATTTCCACCATCGGCGGCGCGATGGAGAACCCCTTCGTTCCCCTCGTCAGTGGGGTGATCGGCCTGGCCGCCCTAGCACTGTTCATCATTCGCCAGGTCCGCCTGACCGGACCCGGCCGCGAGTTGCTGAACCTGCAGCCGTTCAAGAACCGCACCTTCACCCTCAGTGTCGTCATGATCATGATTGCCATGGGCACGCTTTTGGGTACCGTGGTTATCTTGCCTATCTTCCTCCAGAACGGCAGCGGCCTGGACACCCTGACCATCGGCATGATGTTGTTGCCCGGCGGCTTGGTGCAGATTCCCGTGGGCCCGATCTTCGGCCGCGTCTTCGACCGCCATGGCCCCCGCCCGGTGCTGATCCCGGGCGCTCTCATGCTGGCGATGGGCCAATGGCTCTTCACTACCATCAATCCGGGCACCGCGCTCTGGCTAATCGTCACTTACCACACGATCTTCTCCATCGGCCTGGCCATGCTGATGACAGGCCTGCTCTCCGCGGCACTGACTGGCGTCCCGCACAAGCTCTACGGCCACGGCTCGGCCATCTTCAACACCGGCCAGCAGCTAGGCGGTGCCATCGGCACCACGATCTTCGTGACCGTCATGAGCGCCATCGCGGTTGCCGAGACCGGCTCTGGATCGGCCCTGGTCGACGGCCTGTTCCGCGGCGCCCATATAGCCTTTATCGTCGGTGGGACCTTCGCAACGATCGGCGTGATTTGCGCCCCATTTATCAAGGCCTCTAAGCGCGACTGACACCACTTCCCCCGAAGCCACAAGACCGCTCTGGCGACCAATCCTGGGCTCCACGTTGAAACCGTTCGACTGTACCGGGGGCCCTTCTCCAGCTACGCGGCGAGTGACTTCCCATGGCGATCCCGGCATCGAGTTGCTGTCCGCATCAAGAACGATGTCGGGGTCCGAGTCGCGTCGCTCAAGTACGGCCTTCTTCAGTATTTGCCGGCAGGTTCGCCTACTATCGGGGTCACGCGCTCTGCGCGCGAATATGCTCTGGATTCGAAAAGTCCAGCGCTGATGCCGACGTTCTGGGTGTTACTGGCCAACAGGTTATGAGCTACACCACCCCGTGCTGCAGGCCTCGACCGAGAGCTGATATGACAGATCTCGCCATTTGGGATCGTATGCCGAGGGTCAGCATTGACTTCACCGCGTGCGAACGATTGCAGCACTGCAACAGGCATATCTTTTGGACGCTCGGTCCACCACCCTGAACAGCTCCGGATCTAAACTTGAACATCTCATCTCCTCATCGAGATCAACAAGCAGCGCTCCCTGGAGGGCTCCCTCGCCCACACAGGCAAACCATTGGCACCGCGTTCCGCAGGCCAAACGATGCCGCCCCTTGAGTCCGGCGACCTTCATCGCATCACAGGGGTTCATTGTCGGTGCGGTCGGTACCCTCGGGGTTCGCGGCTGGCATTGGACTCACCGCTGTTACATGAGGTGCCGAGGGCTTAGCAGGAGCACGTTGCAACTATGCCGACGGAACTGCCGCTTGCACCTGGTGATGCAGGAGGGGTGCGAAGAACGCTCCTAGCTCAGTGTGGGCCGTCAGTGGCAGGACGTTTGCCACGTACTGGTCTGGGCGCACTACTACGACGACACCGCAGCGGTTTAGGCCGCGGAGTTCGAAGATGTCCGCGGCTGGATCGGCGGCATAGACCTTCTCGTAGTCCGTGAGCTTGAAGGGGCCTACCTGCGGCTTGAACACGGCGGGAACCTTTCCAATGTCCACATCGGTGTGCGGCTGCTGGTAGACCACCTTCACATCGAACCAGGCGTCCGGATCAGCGTCCGACGGCGTTGCGGCCAGCGGTGACTCAGGCGAATTGGCAATCCACTTAGCGAAAAGTTCAGCGGGCGAGGAAGCGCCGTAGTCTCTTTCCTGTCCGGCCTGTGGGACGGCGGCGTCGGCGAACACGTAGATGCGCCAGCGGCCATCTGCTGTAGCGTGGTGGCCCAAGTGCACTGGATTGGTATCGGCAACACGCACAACGGGTGCCGACTTGAAGCGTTTGCCCACGGGGAAGCCTGAGGCCAGAGCTTGGTGGTCAGCAGTGCCGACCAGCATCGAATGGGCGTACTGGGTCATAAAACCAGCGGGGAACTCTGCGGTGCTCACGTAGAAGTCCTCCAGCTCCGAGGGGTTTGCGAACTCTTCGGGCTTCTTGGCCATCATGGTTGACCATTCCTTGTCGAAATCGATCAGGTTCTTGGCCACCACCTGCCGCTCTTCGGAGTAGGTGGAGAGAAGGCTCTCGGGGCTGCGGCCCTCGAGCACGTGGCCGAGTTTCCAAGCGATGTTTAACCCGTCCTGCATGGAGACGTTCATGCCCTGACCCGCCTTTGCACTGTGCGTGTGGCAGGCATCCCCGCTGATAAACACGCGCGGAGTCTGGATGCCGCGGTCCTCCGGCAGGACGTCATCGAACCGGTCCGTGAGCCGGTGCCCCACTTCATAGACGCTGTGCCACGCCACGTCGCGGACGTCCAGGGTGTAAGGGTGGAGGATCTCATTGGCCTTGGCAATAATTTCCTCGATGGTGGTGTTGCGGACTGCACCCTTGTCTCCAGGGTCCACCTCGCCGAGGTCAACGTACATCCGGAAGAGGTGACCGCCTTCGCGCGGGATCAGCAAAATGCTGCCACCGGTGCCTGATTGAATGGCGCACTTGGTGCGGATGTCGGGGAAGTCGGTGACGGCGAGTGCGTCCATGACGCCCCAGGCGTGGTTGGCCGCATCACCAGCAAGGGTGCAACCAATTGCCTGACGCACTTTGCTACGTGCGCCGTCGGCACCCACGACATACTTGGCGCGAACGATGCGCTCTTGGCCTTCGTTCGGCCCGGCAGTACGCAGCAGCGTAACGGTGACCGGATACTCCCCCTCGTCGGCAACCTCAAGACCCTGGAACTCGTAGCCGTAGTCCGGAACCATGCGTGTGGGCGCGTTCGCCATGTACTCGGCGAAGTAGTCCAGAACGCGGGCCTGGTTCACAATGAGGTGCGGGAATTCGCTGATGCCTGCGGGGTCATCCGGGGTCCGGGCGGTGCGGACGATTCGCGACGGGTCGCTAATGTCAGGCTTCCAGAACGCCATCTCGGTGATCGCGTAAGCCTCTGCAATGATGCGTTCTGCGAACCCGAATGCCTGGAACGTTTCGACACTGCGGGCCTGGATGCCGTCGGCCTGGCCGATGGCAAGCCGCCCAGGGCGGCGCTCAATGATCCGTGTGGTGACGTTCGGGAACTGGGAGAGCTGGGCCGCTGCCAGCATGCCAGCTGGGCCGGTTCCCACAATCAGCACATCGACTTCGTCCGGCAGTTCCTGAGGGCGATTGAGGCCGGCGCCAGCGGCGGGCTGGACCCGGGGGTCTCCGGATACATAACCGTAGTGGTGAAACTGCACGGGTTTTCCTCACTTCACTGTGGGCTTCAATCTCGGGTTGTTCACTCTGCGAAGTCGCATTTCGACATCCGAAACGATACGTTTAGTATGTCACTGTACCCGCCGCTCGACACGGGGGACAAGTCGAGCGTCAGCTGATGGACTCCGCGCGGGAGGATGAATTGACGGAGACGCCGCCATCCCTGATAGTGATCGTATACGATTTCGTACTTGATGAGGAGAACGTTTTGGAGCAGGTCAACGAGCACACCCTAGGGGTGGCACGCAAGGTGATTGCGGTACACATCAACTACCCCAGCAGGGCTTCGCAGCGGGGCCGGACGCCGGCCCAGCCGTCCTACTTCCTTAAGCCGTCCTCGTCGCTCTCCCTCAGCGGCAGTGCAGTGGAACGCCCCGCGGGTTGTGAGCTGCTCGGCTACGAGGGCGAGATCGCGCTGGTCATCGGCAAGGCCGCCCGCCGGGTAGGCATCAACGATGCCTGGAGCCATGTGGCAGCGGTGACTGCCAGCAATGACCTTGGCGTCTACGACTTGCGCTGGGCGGACAAGGGCTCGAACCTCCGGTCCAAAGGTGGCGACGGTTACACTCCGGTGGGCCCGGCACTGATCCCGGCAGACGCCGTCGACCCCGCCCAACTGCGCGTCCGCACCTGGCACAACGGCCAGCTGGTCCAGGACGACACCACGGAGGACCTGCTCTTCCCGTTCGCCCGGCTGGTGGCGGACCTCTCCCAGCTGCTCACCCTCGAAGAAGGGGACATCATCCTCACCGGCACGCCGGCGGGGGCGTCCGTGGCCAATCCCGGGGACGTGCTCGAGGTGGAAGTGTCCAGCGTTGACGGCAGCCTGACCACAGGTCGCCTGGTCACGCGGGTGGAGGAAGGGACGACGCCGTTCGCTGATTTCGGTGCCGGCCCCAAGGTTGATGACCTGCAGCGCGAGGAAGCGTGGGGTTCCCGCGAGGCCGCCGGACTTCCCTCCCCCGCACTCTCCCCCGAGCTAAAGGCCAAACTCGAAAGCGTCGCCACGGCCACCCTCTCATCTCAGCTGCGGAAGCGCGGCCTCAACAACGTCAGCATCGACGGCCTGCAGGCAACCCGGCCGGACCGCCGCATTGTGGGCCTGGCCCGTACGCTGCGTTACGTGCCCAACCGTGAGGACCTGTTCAAGACCCACGGCGGGGGTTTCAACGCCCAAAAGCGCGCCATCGACTCCGTGAACGAGGGCGAAGTCCTGGTCATGGAGGCGCGCGGTGAGAAGGGCACCGGCACGGTGGGTGACATCCTGGCCCTGCGCGCCCAGGTGCGTGGGGCCGCGGCGATCATTACCGACGGCGGCGTCCGCGACTACACCGCCGTGGCAGGCCTGGAGATGCCCACGTATTTCGCCAACCCGCACCCCGCAGTGCTGGGCCGCCGCCACATCCCGTGGGATACCGACATCACCATCGCCTGCGGCGGGGCCACCGTCCAGCCCGGTGACATCATCGTTGCGGACTCCGACGGCATCCTGGTGATCCCGCCGGCCATCGCCGAAGAACTGGTAGAGGACTGCATCGCCCAGGAACAGGAAGAAGCCTTCATCTTCGAAATGGTCAAACAGCGCAACAGCGTGGACGGCCTCTACCCGATGAACGCCGAGTGGCAGGCCCGGTACCAGGACCGGAAAACAGGCAACGCAGATGAGTGAAACAGCCGTTACCGACCTGCCAGGTTCAAGCGTCACCGGGAGCAAGTCTGAGCAGGCGTACCAGGCCGTGAAAGCGCGGATTGTAGAAGGCGCCTACTCGCCCGGGTACCGTCTGGTCCTGGCTGCCATTGCCAAGGACCTCGGGTTCAGCGTGGTCCCGGTCCGCGAGGCCATCCGCCGGCTCGAAGCCGAAGGCCTGGTGACGTTCGAACGCAACGTCGGCGCCACGGTCGCCGGGATCGATCCCACGGAGTACCTCTACACGATGCAGACGCTGAGCATCGTGGAGGGCGCCGCAACCGCGTTGTCCGCGCCGTTGATCGATTCGGTGGCGATTGCCCGGGCACGGGCGGTGAACGAGGAGATGCGCCACTGCCTGCAGCATTTCGATCCCGTCCGGTTCACGCAGCTGAACCAGGACTTCCACAGCGTCCTCTTTGAGTACTGCCCCAACCCGCACATCCTGGACCTCGTCCACCGCGGCTGGAACCGGCTGGCATCCCTCCGGTCCTCCACCTTCCGCTTCGTTCCCGGCCGGGCCCACGATTCCGTGGACGAACACGAAGCACTGCTCCAGCTCATCGAATCCGGAGCGGACGC
This sequence comes from Arthrobacter vasquezii, assembly GCF_029455255.1. Taxonomy (NCBI): domain Bacteria; kingdom Bacillati; phylum Actinomycetota; class Actinomycetes; order Micrococcales; family Micrococcaceae; genus Arthrobacter; species Arthrobacter vasquezii. Next base: position 37,657 of record NZ_JAROKN010000019.1, read on the forward strand.
CGATGCCATTGAAAAGGCGGCCAGGCTCCACCGTTCCGCCACGCTCGACGCCTACCTCGCCCAATCCAATTAGCACCCCTATAAACAGCTAGGACCTCAACGATGACGACCTCAGTAGAAACCATCCAGCACCACATTCCGGACAATCTGCCAACGCATCTCCAGCACTTCATCGACGGCAAGTTTGTTGACTCTGTTGGCGGCAAGACCTTCGACGTGCAGGAGCCGGTCTCCAACGAGAACTACGCGACTGTCGCGTCAGCCCAGCCGGAAGACGTCGACCTTGCCGTCGCCGCCGCCAAGCGCGCCTTCAAGGACGGTCCGTGGTCGACGATGTTGCCCCGCGAACGCTCCCGGGTGCTGCACAAGATCGCCGATATCGTCGAATCGCGCGACGACGAACTGGCCCTCCTTGAAAGCTACGACTCCGGCCTTCCCATTACTCAGGCCAAGGGCCAGGCGCGCCGCGCTGCGGAGAACTTCCGCTTCTTTGCCGACCTGATCGTCGGGCAGGAGGACAACGCGTTCAAGGTGCCCGGTCGCCAGATCAACTACGTGAACCGCAAGCCGATCGGCGTTGCCGCGCTCATCACACCGTGGAACGTCCCCTTCATGCAGGAGTCATGGAAGCTCGCCCCGGCCATCGCGACCGGCAACACCGTGGTTATGAAGCCGGCCAGCTATACCCCGCTCTCCGCTGTGCTGTGGCCCGAGATCTTCCGCGAGGCAGGCCTGCCCGACGGCGTCTTCAACCTGATCTTCGGATCCGGCGGCGTCGCGGGCGACTACCTGGTGAAGCACCCCGACGTGCCGATCGTCTCCTTCACCGGGGACAGCTCAACCGGTGCGACCATCTCAACCGCAGCAGCCCCGCAGTTCAAGAGCCTCTCGCTCGAGCTCGGCGGTAAGAGCCCAGCCGTCGTCTTCGCCGACGCCGACATCGAGGCCGCCCTCGACGCCACGGTCTTCGGTGTGTTCAGCCTGAACGGTGAGCGTTGCACCGCCGGGTCGCGCGTGCTCGTGCAGCGCGATATCTACGACGACTTCGTAGCCCGGTTCGCCGAGCGCGCGAAGAACATCAAGGTGGGCCTCCCGAGCGATCCCGCAACCGAGGTCGGTTCACTGGTGCACCCGAACCACTTCGATAAGGTCATTAGTTACATCGAAATCGGTAAGACCGAGGGCCGTCTCCTGGCTGGCGGCGGCCGTGCCGAAGGCTTCCCCACAGGCAACTACGTTGCACCGACCGTGTTCTCCGACGTCGCGCCCGACGCCCGGATCTTCCAGGAGGAAATCTTCGGACCCGTCGTCGCGATCACCCCCTTCGACACCGATGAAGAGGCGCTTGAGCTCGCCAACAACACCAAGTACGGCCTCGCCGCCTACGTCTGGACCACGAACCTCAAGCGCGCACACAACTTTGCCCACGCCATCGAGGCCGGCATGGTCTGGCTGAACTCAAACAACGTCCGTGACCTGCGCACACCGTTCGGCGGCGTCAAGGCCTCCGGCCTCGGACGCGAGGGCGGCTACCGTTCGGTCGATTTCTACACCACCCAGCAGTCGGTACAGATCACCCTCAACGAAGCCCACTCGCCCAAATTCGGCAACGTCGAAGACGCCGCAGCAACCAGCGACAGCTAACCCCTCCACAACCCTTTCGAAGAAGAGAGACCCATCATGACAAACTTTGTTCCCACCCCCACCGTCCCGGCCCCGGACATCGTCCGCTGCGCCTACATGGAAATTGTGGTCACCGACCTCGCCAGGTCCCGCGAGTTCTACGTCGACGTCCTCGGCCTGCACGTTACCGAGGAAGACGAAAACAACATCTACCTGCGGTCGCTGGAGGAGTTCATCCATCACAACCTGGTGCTCCGCAAGGGACCCATCGCCGCCGTCGCGGCTTGCGCGTACCGGGTGAAGTCCCCCGCCGAGGTAGACGCCGCCGAGGCCTACTACAAGGAACTGGGCTGCCGGGTGGAGCGTCGCAAGGACGGCTTCACCAAGGGCATCGGCGATTCCGTCCGCGTCGAGGACCCGCTGGGCTTCCCCTACGAGTTCTTCTACGACGTGGAGCACGTGGAGCGCCTCACCCAGCGCTACGACCTCTACTCCGCCGGCGAGCTGGTCCGCCTGGACCACTTCAACCAGGTCACCCCCGACGTGCCACGCGGCCGCGCTTACCTCGAGGACCTCGGCTTCCGCGTCTCCGAGGACATCAAGGATTCCGACGGCGTCACCTACGCCGCGTGGATGCACCGCAAGCAGACCGTCCACGACACCGCCCTGACCGGCGGCAACGGACCCCGAATGCACCACGTCGCGTTCGCCACGCACGAGAAGCACAACATCATCCAGATCTGCGACAAGATGGGCGCCCTGCGCATCAGCGACCGGATCGAACGCGGCCCCGGCCGGCACGGCGTGTCCAACGCCTTCTACCTCTACATCCTGGACCCCGACGGCCACCGCATCGAGATCTACACCCAGGACTACTACACCGGCGACCCCGACAACCCCACCATCACCTGGGACGTCCACGACAACCAGCGCCGCGACTGGTGGGGCAACCCAGTCGTCCCCTCCTGGTACACCGAAGCCTCCCTCGTCCTGGACCTGGACGGAAAACCCCAGCCCGTCATCGAACGCGAGGAAAAGTCCGAAATGGCCGTCACCGTCGGCGCCGACGGCTTCTCCTACACCCGGCCCAGCGAAACAGCCGGGGCTGAAGGCTTCAAGCTCGGAGCGCAGCTGTAGCCATGCTGGATGCCAAGACGATTGAGGCCATTGCGGACGAGCTGGTCGAGGCCGGGCGTAGCCGCACCCCGGTTCCCCGCCTGACGGCCCGCTACCCCGAGATGACCGTGGAGGATTCCTACGCGGTGCAGCTGCTGTGGCGGCGCCGGAAGGAGGAGGACGGCCGCACCCTGGTGGGGCGCAAGATCGGCCTTACGTCCAAGGCAATGCAGGACGCCACCGGCATCACCGAACCCGACTACGGCGCCATCTTCGATGACATGGTGCTCGAAACCGGGTGTTCCGTGGAGTGGGACCAGTACACCCACCCGCGCGTGGAGGTGGAACTGGCGTTTGTCCTCAAGGACGGGCTGAAGGGCCCCGGCGTCACCATCTTCGACGTCCTGAACGCCACCGACTACGTGGTCCCGGCCCTCGAGATCCTCGACTCAAGGATCGAGATGGAAGGCCGGACCATCGTGGACACCATCTCCGACAACGCCGCGATGGGTGCCATGGTGATCGGCGGCCGTCCGGTGAAACCTGACGCCGTCGACCTGCGCTGGGTCTCAGCCATCCTGTACAAGAACCAGACCGTGGAGGAAACCGGTGTGGCCGCCGGCGTGCTGGATCACCCCGCCAACGGAGTGCACTGGCTGGCCAACAAGGTCGCGGCCCACGGCGACTCGCTGAAGGCCGGCGACATCATCCTGGCCGGGTCCTTCACCCGCCCGCTCTGGGTCTACAAGGGCGACACCGTCCATGCCGATTACGGGCCCCTGGGGAGTGTCACATGCCGCTTCGAATAGAAGACACGTTCCGGATTGCTCTCGCGGCGGCGGACCGGCCGCTGGCCGGGATGTGGGTGTGCTCCGGCAGCCCGCTCATCGCCGAGCTCTGCGCCGGATCCGGCCTGGACTGGCTGCTGGTGGATGCCGAACACAGCCCTAACGGGCTCGAATCCATCCTCGCCCAGCTTCAGGCAGTCAACGGCTACCCGGTCCAGGTGATGGTCCGGCCCCCGGTCAACGACACCGTGCTGATCAAGCAATACCTGGACCTCGGCGTACAGAACCTGCTCATCCCCATGGTCAACTCCGTGGCCGAAGCGGAATCCGCGGTGGCGGCGACCCGCTACCCGCCCGAAGGTGTCCGCGGTGTCGGGTCGGCGCTGGCCCGCGCCGCCCGCTGGAACCGCGTCCCGGATTACCTGGCCCGGGCCGCGGACACCATCAGTGTCACCGTCCAGATCGAATCAACGGCGGCCGTGGACTCCGTCGCGGACATCCTGAAAGTCGACGGCGTCGATGCCATCTTCGTCGGCCCCTCCGACTTGGCTGCCTCGATGGGCCTGCTCGGCCAGCAGGAACACCCCGAGGTGCGCGCCGCCGTCGAACACTGCCTCACCGCAGCCAAGACGGCCAGGAAGCCCGCGGGCGTTAACGCGTTCAACCCCGACACCGCCCGCCACTACCTCGACAACGGTGCCAGCTTCATCCTGGTCGGCGCCGACGTCGCGCTCCTCGCCCGCGGCTCCGAAGCCCTCGCCGCCCAATACATCAAGGCCGGCGACATCCAGAAGGACAGCGGCGGAACTCCAGCCAGCTACTAACGGTGGTTAGTAGCTGGCTTACCACTCCCCTTAAACACCTCTTAGGACTTCCTCATGACTGTTTTTGAGATCTCCCCCGCCGTTTCGCCCGAGCGCGAAGCGTCCCTCCTTGCCTCTGTTCCTAACGGTTTGTTGATTGGCGGACAGTGGCGGGAGGCGTCCGACGGCGGCACGTTTGACGTTCACGATCCCGCCACCGGGGATGTACTCGCTACCCTCGCCTCCGCCACCAGCGAAGATGCCATCGCCGCGCTCGACGCGGCTGACGCTGCGCAGGCGTCCTGGGCACGGACAGCCCCACGGGTGCGGGCGGAGATCCTGCGGAGGGCCTTTGACCTGGTCATCGCACGGGCCGAGGACTTCGCGCTGCTGATGACCCTGGAGATGGGCAAGCCCCTGGCCGAAGCCCGTGGCGAAGTCACCTACGGGGCCGAATTCCTGCGATGGTTCTCCGAAGAAACCGTCCGCGGCTACGGCCGCTACCTCACCACCCCAGAAGGCAAAAACAAAATCCTCGTCCAGCACAAACCCGTCGGACCATGCCTGCTCATCACGCCCTGGAACTTCCCGCTCGCTATGGCCACCCGCAAGGTCGCGCCCGCCGTCGCCGCCAGCTGCACCATGGTCCTCAAACCCGCCAAACTCACCCCGCTCACAGCCCAGTACTTTGCCCAGACCATGCTCGACGCTGGCCTGCCCGCCGGAGTTCTCAACGTCGTTGCCTCCTCCTCAGCCTCAGGAATTTCCGGTCCGCTGCTGAAGGACTCCCGCCTGCGCAAGGTCTCATTCACCGGCTCCACCCCCGTCGGCAAGCGGCTCATGGCGGACGCCGCGCAGAACGTGCTTCGCACCTCGATGGAACTGGGCGGGAACGCGCCGTTCATCGTGTTCGAGGACGCCGACCTAGACAAAGCCGTCGAAGGGGCCATGGCCGCCAAGATGCGGAACATGGGCGAAGCCTGCACCGCAGCGAACCGCTTCCTCGTGCACGAGGCCGTAGCACAGGAGTTCACCCGGAAGTTCGCCGCCGCCATGGGCGCCCTGGCCACCGGCCGCGGCACCGACCCCACCACACAGGTCGGCCCGCTCATCGACGCCGGCGCGCGCGACGACGTCCACGCCCTGGTAACCGCAGCCATCGGCGCCGGAGCAACCGCTATCACCGGCGGCGCACCTGTGGATGGGCCGGGCTACTTCTACCAGCCCACCGTCTTGGGCGGCGTGCCAAACAACGCCGCGATCCTGGGCCTGGAAATCTTCGGACCCGTCGCCCCCGTTACCACCTTCGCCACTGAGGAAGACGCCATCCGGCTGGCCAACGCCAGTGAATACGGACTTGCGTCCTACCTCTACAGCCGCGACTTGAACCGGCTCCTGCGGGTGGCGGAGCAGATTGAGTTTGGCATGGTCGGCTTCAATGCCGGCGTCATCTCCAACGCTGCGGCACCCTTCGGCGGCGTCAAGCAGTCCGGTCTGGGCCGCGAAGGCGGCTCCGAAGGCATTGCTGAATACACCACCACCCAGTACATCGGCATCGCCGACCCCTACACGACCTAGACCAGGCTGTGAACGTAGGGACCTGTGTGGAGAAACCCAGCGTCTTATGCAACGGGGCCCACCACAAGTACTTAGAAAATCTGCCCAACATGCACGCTCCATTATACCGACGTGGTTAGAGACACCAGAGGGAGGAAAACATGGCCAGAGGGCGGCCACTGCTACGTGCACACGGTAAGTTGAAGACCCATCGAGAGACGTTCTTGCCTCCCCAAAATGCTGACTATATTCGGGACTGGACAATGCTGTCACCGGGAGAATTGGTTTTCCTCGTTGACAATGATGGGCCTGAATTATCCGGTCGGATCGATGCTGTTACAGAAGACGGTCTAATCCTCTGGCTGCAACTCCAAGATGGTGCGGGGCGGCGGCTATTCACGCGTACGGACGCCGTATTAGCATGGCGCGTTTCGGAACGCAGATAGAAGCCGCTGCTCCAATTCGAGTCGTCTCTGCTCCACCCTGAAGAAGTTGCTGCCGACGCCCCCATCTGGGGACAATTCTTTAGGTTATCCACCGCTTCTGCTGCCAGGGAGCTAGTCAAACGGCTCGCCACTTCCAGCCGTGGATAACTTGAATTGGACCCCAACCAAGGACGGATCAAAGCCACCAGTTCCGGTCATGATTCTTGCCGTCGAGGCACGCTGACCACCACCGCCCCAAGCTGAACGCGACGGGGAGCAAACCATTCGGCCCATACTTTGCAGTCAGGCGCAAGAAGAATGCCCCTGCGGCGGTTGCCAATGCTGGTGTTCAAAAGGCGATTAGCATTTGGCTCGTCGCACGCTGATGCGAAACGTACCGTTTCGCGCTGGTTGGGGTTTCGGCTAATATGGCGCCATGGTCACCCGAAGTGAAACCAGTCGACCAGCGATCCCCGCAGCAGCACTGCAGCTTCTTGGGGCGCGCCACGGCGACGGACTCACGACCAAGCACCTGAGCATGGACGCTGTGGCGTCCAGGGCAACCATCTACCGCTGGTGGCCGAGCAGTAGTGTGGTGGTCCTCGATGCTTTCATCGAAGACCGCATCTCCCACACGGCTTCCGGGGCTGATGCTGTCGTTGCCCTCTGCAGCCGTTTGCGCACGGTGGTGCGGCAGTGCGCCGGGCCCGCCGCATCCCTGCCTTACTCGCCGAGATATCACCGCCTGCTGCGTGGTGCCGGACCGCTCGACGACGACTTCGGTGAGCAGGTCATCGAGGCAATGCGCGGACTTGTGCCGTCACCGGTATCCCCGACTTCAGGTCCGGGAGGCTAGCGGTGGGCTCGCCGGCTCGACCCAGCATCCAGCTGGACCTCAACCTGTTGATCCCGTTGGCAGTCCTGCTGGAGGAGCGGAATGTCAGTTCCGCGGCGGCCCGGCTGAGGGTGAGCCAACCGACGGCCTCGGGCTTCCTCGCCAAACTGCGGCGACACTTCGACGACCCCCTGCTGATCCGCGAAGGCAACGCATATCTCCTCAGTGCCTTGGCCACCCGTCTCAGAGACGAACTGCCAGCCGCCCTGCACGGGGTCGAACGAATCGCGAGTGCACAGTTGGAGTTCCGGCCGGCCGAGAGCACACGCGAATTCCGTATCCTCACCACGGACTACGCCACGTCACAGGTTGGCAGACGGCTCCTGGCCAGGCTGGCCGGTACAGCGCCCGGCGTCCGGTTGAGGTTCGACCAGATCCTCACGTCCCATGTCGATGAAGCACCTGACTCGCTGCGGGACGTCGACGGAATGTTCCTGCCCCACGGATATCTCAGCCAACAGCCACATGTGGATGTTTTGGTCGACGAATGGACCTGCCTCGTTGCCATCGACAATCCCGCACTAAGCGAGATCCCCACCGCTGACGAGTTGCTCTCCTCCCCGTGGATCACCACCATCTGGGGCCCCGGTGCCCTTACCCCAGCCGCCCGCCAGCTGCAGATCGCTGGACTGCACCCCCTGGTCAACACCATCACCCCGCATTTCTTCGTCATCCCGTCCCTGGTCGATGGATCCAACCGGATTGCCCTGCTCCCCAGGCGCTTGGCAGAAGACGCTGTCCGAGCCTCAACCGGCCTCCGCATTGTGCCGCCTCCTATTCTGCTGTCCCCCATCTCCGAGGCGTTCTGGTGGCACCGCGACAGAGAATACGATCCTGTGCACCGATGGCTCCGGGAGCAGTTGGCGGCCGCCTGCGCGCCTCTTCTACCGCCCGAAGGCGCATAGTTCTCTCCCACCGAGCCCTCCGTAGGGTCACGAGGGTATTACCGATAGCTATACGTGGTCATAGGAAATATCGTCTTCCCAATATGTGGGTCATGACACAGAGTGGATAAAAGCCGCCGACAGATATCCGCAGCTACACGAAAAGGACCAACAATGATCAAGCTACTTTCACACCTGTCCCATATCGAGATCTACGCCACCGACCTCGAAAAATCGATTCGCTACTACGAGGAACAGGTCGGCCTTCGGGTCGTAGAGCGGACCGACGAGAAGGTCTTTCTGCGCTGCTGGGGTGACTACTACGCCTATAGTGTCGTGCTGGTTAAAGGCGACGAGCCGGGCATGGTCTCCATGGCCTGGCGCACGAGCAGCGCGGAGGCACTCGACGAGGCAGCCCGCCGGATCGATGCCACTGAGTACGCAGGGACATGGAAGGATGCAGGCGAGGGCATCGGCCGCTCCTACCTCTTTACTGGCCCCTATGGCCACACCATGCAGCTGTTCTGGGACGTCGAGCTGTACAAGGCGGAGGGCGAATTCGCATCAACCTATCCTGATCGTCCGTCCAAGCGCAGCGACCGGGGCATCGCGCCCCGTCAACTTGATCACGTCACGATCGCGGCGTCCGATGTGAAGGGCTTCGCGAAATGGTACAACGAGGTTCTGGGCTTCCGAATCATGGCGTTCGCGGACTTTGAAAACCCTGAGGTGACCTTCTTTGGGGTTCTGACCACGAACGAAAAGTCCCACGACCTGGGAATCCTGCTCGATGCTTCAGATCGCCCGGGGCGTATCCACCACTACGCGTTCTGGCTCGACACACAAGCCGAACTGGCTCGCGCCGCGGACCTGCTAATCGAGAATGGGACACCGATGGAATTTGGCCCCGGCGTCCATGGCATCGGCGAGCAGGACTACCTGTACTTCCGCGAGGCCAGCGGATTGCGCATCGAGGTCAATACGGGCGGCTACCGCAATTACGTCCCGGACTGGCAGCCGAACCGATGGACCCCCGAACTGGGCGCCAACGACCAGTACCGGAACCGGGAACTTCCGCAGTCCATGCTGGAGGCATTCCCCCCAGCTGCTGCGCCGACCGCAACGGAACAGGGCCTGGTGCCCGGCAGCGAGGCCGAGCTGATCAAGGCCGCTGCCATCAAGTCGCCCGCCTCCCTAGACTAGGGAGATGGCGGGGTGCAGGTGAATGACCCGGTAATCGTGGCGGCGCCAACATCGGGGTTGCCCTTGGCCGATGCCCGCATCTTCGGTGTCCACATCAGACCGGGAGGGCCCACGGCAGACTGGTCCACCTAGTTCCCTAGGAATAACTCCGTGAAAAACAAGATGCATTACCAGCGCCAATGGTTGCCACTCGTCGGACAAGAAGTCGCAATTCGGTTTGACACCAAAACCGTAAGAACAGGCATCGTCGATGCGGCAACAGCCGACGACCAAATCCTTTGGATTACTGCCCAAGGTTCCGAGCCACGCAGGATGTTTCAACGCACCGATGGTTTTTCCGTCTGGATTGCATATAAGTGGGACACCTCCCAACCGCCCTCTTAGTGCAGTCAATTCAGGAGTCACATGCAGGCTCAACGAGTTTCGGACGACCTCTGCGCACGGGCCGCAGGACCATCCAGTTGGGGCACACCCCAACCTGACGTCAGGTTGGGGTGTGAATGACCGTCAGGATAGGGCTTCCGGGGGCATTTCTGGACGCTCGTCGGAGGAAATCTAAGATCCCATCCCGACAGTTCCGATGGGATCACTTATCCCAGTGATTCGCTGAACCGGGGTAGGAAAGCGTAATTCGACACATTAGTCGCGATCGTCCGGGGCGTTTTTGCATCGCTTCTGCCAGCGTTCATTGATCCGCCGACCTACGGATGCCGGCACGAGCAGTAGGCCGTTGGACAATGGTACCTGCCGCGGATAGTCACGGATCCGCTATCCGCCGTGCTGATGAGTTTATGCGTGTGAGCACTAAGTTCTTTGCGAAGTCGAGGGTGGTGACCTGCGCCGTTCTGGGCGATGACTAGGCGAGACCACGGAAAGTCGGAAGCAGTGCGCACCCCCGGAGCCTGGGTGCCGTGATGGGGAGCCAAAATCGTGTCATAGCATTCTTGCATCGCACGACGTCGGATTAGTTCGTTGAGACCCCACTTCTGGATGTCGCCCAGGTTTAGAAAGCGGCCATGCACCTCCTCGACGACGAGGCTCAGTTCGTTGTTGATTCTCTGCACATCCCGTCGGTTTTTCTGGAGTCTTTCTCGCAGTCCATCAGGGGCATCGGCGAAGCCGTCGACCGCATACGAGTCGAACAAATCGTAGTCCCCCGGGAGGGCCACATCCTCGTCGACAACAGGGTTGAATTCGTCGAGCAGGTCGTTCGCTTGCTCTTCATCGTCGTCCATAAAGAACGGCGAGTTGTTGGCCCAGTCGAGCGCCCGACGGAGCGGCTCATACTCTTTCGCGAGGTCCTCAGCCTCTTTCGCAACTCGAGCGAAAGCGTTGCTGACCCGTGCTTCGAGCTCGCGGGGCGGCCAGAGAACTTTCCAGCGGGTCCCAACCGCGGTAAAGATATTTCCTGCGCAGGCAGAGGTGCGCGAAAGCACGGCCGATTTGCTCTCCCATGCCTGGAAAAGATCCAACGAAGACCGTTCGGGTGCGGTGAAATGGAGCGTTTGATAGGCGAGGAGTGAAGCCTGAACGGGTCGAACAAGGCTGGGAAGCCGGGGATGTATCAGTCGTACGTGTTCCGAACCGCTTGGTGATGCATCAGCAAACGCCTTAAGGCCGAGCCAGTGATCTAGATCGAAATGCGTTACGACGACCGTGGAGGGCATGGAGGCCACCGCGCCCAGAGTGGCCCTCAGCAGCATCGCTGGGTCCTTTCCGTCCGAAGAGTGCCAGCTCCCGCAATCCATCACCATGGTTTCGCTCTGGTGTCTGAGCACGGTGCACGCGCCGTCGCCCACATTTACAACATTGATCCGCATCTATCCTCATCCGTTCAAGCCCTATGCCAGCCGCCATGATTCGCCGTGCGTGGCGTCGCAAGCAGGGATGGCTCGCGTGCGTTTTTCGCTCTGGCGTTGCTGCAGTCTTAGTCTATGAATCTGATCGGATGCATCACGGGAAGCCTGAGTTCATCCGCAGTCGAGGCTGCTCGGAGGGGTCAGCGACCTACCCTCCGAGGTCAGGAGCATAGTTGTTGAGCAGCGTCCGAGTGAGCTGTTCGCCGCGGATCGCGATGGCGTCCAGATCGGCAGCTCTCATTGGAGCAAAGTTCGTCGGATAATTTTGGACTCTTGCGCGAGGGACAAGGTCCGCCAAGGGCACCGGCAGCCTCTCATCTCGCATGCCGAGGTAGACGTGAATAAAGCCCTTCACCTCCGCGCTCTCGCGAGCCAAGTGAATGCGGCTCCGGGCAGCGTCTTGTGATTTTGTGTGGGTGATGTCAAAGCTTTGGGCAAGCCTGCGGGCCATGAATCGGGCGGCGGAACGCTCAGTACTTCCTCGTCCAGCGTCGACGGCGACTATGTAATCAAGATCGAATACGTGGGAACTGTATTTCGTTGAGCGGCCAGGGAGTAGGGGAGCAAGGCCAAGGTTGTCGTATACACCCCCGTCGGTCATAGCCAATCGCGCGGTACGTCGGTAACCGTCTCTATCAAAAAAGTCGTAATTTCGGCGCAAGGCAGGAAGCAAAACAGGGAACGCCGCCGAGGCAGCTACTGCTTCCGCAACAGACACCTCATTGAGGATCGTCCCGTACGGTGAACATGCGCTGAGAGCGCTGCCGAATCGCACTGCATTTCCGGTCCTCATGTCTGTTGACGAAATTACGGTCTCAGTGCCGGCGTGGGTGACATCAGTGATGAGCTTGGCTCCGAAATCGCGCGACGCAAGTGCATCGACGAGTGCATCAGTACGGGAATAGGAGCGACCGTCCTTCGAGCTAAGTGCCCTCACAGCGCTGGCGATTGCTCGCCCCGCTGCGGGTGGTGCGAAAGCACGTCGAGCAAGTTCGGTTTGGAGCCCCGCGCGCAGCAGCGTAGTGATGGAGTCGTCGAACTCATCGAAACGTTCCGGTCCGTAGGCCCACATCGCCGCGAGGAGACTGCCACCGCTAATACCCGAGACGACGGTCACCTGGTGGAGAAGATTGCGATCGTGTAGGGCTCGTAAGCTTCCGAGGCCAAAGGCGGTTGCCCGAAAGCCCCCGCCGGACAACGCAAGTCCGATTCTCGGGCTCATTGATTCCGGCCGATGCGTGTGCGTTCTCCGTGGCCCCCGGAAGATTGCCCCGGATGGGCGTATCCCCCAGGGAACCAAGTGCCTGTAGAGGTGAGATATAGCGCGTCCGCCCGCTCCGGTCGGCTGACAGTGTTCCGCTTGACCACCCGAGCGTAAATGTCGGGCAGGGTCCCACTATCGAGCCAGCCTTCCCAAACGGGAGCGTCGCCTCCGAGGATGAGCATGAGCGCACGGCGGCTGCCACCATCCGGCGCGACGATGTCGGCCATGCCTTCTTCGTCCGTGTCGCTGGGTGAGGCGACTCCGTAAGGATGCGTGTGCCACATGCCCACAAACCCGACACGATTCGCAGTGGCGGTGCTAAGCGATGTCACGATTTCTTGTGTTCCTTCTGTTCCGTGATCGAAGTATCTGGCCGACAGGCGGCTGTCCGGCGAAGGACCTGCGACCGTGTCTATGAGGACCGTGTGTGTCGCTTCGTCGAAACTCCCTAACAGCATCCCGCCAGTTTCGATCCGCGGGCTGCGGACTCTGCGCCCACGACGGGTCTCGGTACGCAACTCGGCGAGGGCGCGGGCGCTGACACGTACCTCGTATTCTTCGGTCTGATCGGAAAGGACCAAATCGTTCCTCCACCCTAGGTGCACGGGTCGCGGGCCCCTGGCATGCGGCGAGAGGTCGCAGCCTATCGCGGTCATGGGTTCAGCATCATTGTTGGAAAGGACTGTGACTGCGGAGACGAACAGCGCGGAGGCAAGTGCTACTGCTTCTGCTGCGGAACCCGTGAATGTGGGGGCGGAGCAGCCGGGCTCGGGAAAGAATCGCTCCGTTCGTGGCGGGTTTGGGAAAAGATCGTCGGCGATCGCCGTCCACCCAGCGGGTGCGGTGGTAGCAGTGTCGATTGCGAGTCGGCGGAGGATGTCGTGCCCACTTCCGGTGGCTCCCGGGAAGGAGATCGTGGCCACACCACGTTGTGCTGTGTGCCCGAACAGCGCGCTGATGGTCGCGGGCCACTGGGCGCGGTTGGCTGCGCGGGCTCGTTCTATCCCGACGCGAACACCGATGTCAGCTGTTGCGTCGACGATGAGATCGTACTGAAGCAGGCTTGGAGGGTCGGTGAGTATCCCTGTCACGATGTTTGCACGCGAGCTTGTCACGGCTAGGTCTTGCCGGATTCGGGACAATCGCGGTGCCAGGCGTTCGGCCTTGTTGTAGCCGATGTCCGCGTCTTCATATGGCTGCCGAAGGAGGATTCCCGGTGTGACTTCTCCTTTGTCAATCACATGGAGCTGCGCGACCCCTGCCCGGACGCAGTGTTCAGCGATCGGTGCTCCGAGGGCTCCGCAACCTAGCACCAGCACTCTTTTGCCGGCGAGCCACTGGACAGGTGAGCCGGTATCTCGGCGACGCGTCACTTCTGGGCGGGCTTCATGGATGACCATCCACTGCAGTTTGGCGAAGCCGAGCCAGTCATGGGCCAATTTTCGTACCCGCGCGGCGAGCTCGACGTGCTCAGGACTGACATCTTCGAGAAGGTCGGTGATACCCGTGCCGAGATCATCGAGGTGCCAGGCCGTGATGTGGGCGAGGAGTATTCCTGGTTCGAGGCGGCGCGCGGGGGTCCCCAGCAGCATCATCGCAGGCACGGCACCATCACCTTCAAGTGTCACGCCGATGGCTTTGTTGATCGTGCGGGCGTTAACGAGCGCCCTGAGGAGTTCGTCGCGGTTGAGGCCGTAAGTGTCGAGGGCGCCTGCGAGGAGTGCAGTTGTGGTTGGGTACTCCATTTCGAGGGTGTCGCTGATCAACACGAGCGGCGCAGCGAAGTGCGCTATGCCGTTCTCGCCCTGTGCGGGTAGTTCGTCGGCAACGAGCCGGTCAATGACCTGTTGGCCAGTAAGCCATTCGAGGACGTCGATCCGCTTGTCGCGTTTCGCGCACCATGCGTACAGGAGCTTCACTCGTTCTGGCCCGGTGTGTGCCCAGGGCACGAGATCGCCCAGGTCCGGGCGGACAACGACCCAGCCGTTCTTGTATGAGTGGTATGCGACCGGTGGGTGCAGCGGCTGTCCGGCCGGGTCTAGTTCGCCGGCCGCCGCGCGTTGTAGCCAAAGATTTAGTCGAGCGATCAACCCGCGCATTCCGTCAGCCGGGTTCCATTCCACGGAAGGTGCCGCGTATAGGCAGAGGTGGCGTCCCCATTGGACGTGGGGTGTTCCTGCCCATCGTCGATGCGCGACGTTGACGTCCGGGTGCAAGTAGGGGAAGGACGGGCCGACTACGACTTCGAACCGTTCCCGTGCGCGCAACCGGATTCCGTCATTGGCGGTATCGATCCCTGACGTGTCGAGCGAGACCGTGAAGGTGGTCAGGCCGTTTTCACTAACAGTTCCCAACAGCTGGATAGCACCGTCGCTGATTTCGGCAAGTTCGGAGAGCTGCCGTTGCGCGAGTTCGTTCAATGACCGAACCCAACCGGCGTCTCGGGTGCGTGCTGGCCGCCCCGGTCGGAGGTCACGGCCGCGTCTACCCGTTCGGGGCCAGCAGCCATCGTGGTGGCCGCAGCTGACCGCGGAATGTTGTTAGCCACCGCTACGGCGGCTGCGGTGACGGCGGCGAAC